>JAADCQ010000021.1 GCA_013154335.1 Methanopyri archaeon | reverse complement strand
CAGGAGTACCCCCTGTACCAGCCCTGGATCGCCACCCTGTACCTAGGGTCCGTGTTGGGGATCCCGTTCATACTGACGGCCCAGGACCTGGACCTGCTGGGCAAGCACTGGAAAGGAGTGATAATCATCAACCCGAAGCCCAGCGAGTACTACGTGTGGGACGAGGTGAGCCTGTTCTCCTCCATCATACCCCAGGCGCTCAACCTGGGGGGCGAAGGATTCCCCAACGTCCTGGAGACCACCATGCAGATAACGATGGCGAACGGTAAATCGGTGAACGTCGCCGCCCCCTACTTCTACGGAGGCGCCAGGATCGTGGGACTGTATCCATGGGACGTCGACGCGATAAACGTCACGACCGACACGCTCCTAGCCCTGCAGGGGCATCCCCTCCACTTCGAATGGACGATATACTCGCCGGATACCCAATCGTGGATCACCATAGCGGCGGCCGGACCGTACTGCATCCTCACGGACGCTCAGAACTCCCCCGCGTACTACGCTTACAGGGACTTGATCGACGCCATAGTCAGCGCCGTGGCCAACGCCAGGGACGACACATGGCTCAAGGACGTTCCGATGATGGCCACAGGCCTCTACGGTCTCTTCTGCCTGGTCACCGCGATCGCGTACAACGACGACCCCGAGATACTCCTGGAGGAGAACAGAGCGAAGTTCTTCGTCGGTTTCGGTTTCATACCCCTGGAGGACTGGGTGACGTACGACAAGCCCGTGGCCTTCCACGTGGACTGGCCCAACAAGGATTGCCTGGCCGTCATATGCCGCTCCTCGACATCCGTCAAGTTGAACGTGCCCTACGACATGGCCTCCTGCTGCGACGTACAAGCGATGCTGACGGAAGAGCCCTACGACCTCGAGGGGGTCACCTCGTGGTACCAGCCGTCGACGAACCCCGAGTACACGAGCCACGTGTTCTCCTTACCCTTCTTACCGCCGTTGCCCTCGCGGCGACGGCGCCGGTGAACGCCTCTCAGACCGTCCCCCACCCCAAGATAGCCCTCTACGTGCTGGTGGGCGCCTCGGTCCAGGGGATCACGTCGAACACCCAGGCCTTCGCCCGCGCCCTGTGGGAGCAGATGTACCTGACGGCGGTATCCCTGGAAAGGGAACCCACCGCGGGCCCCTCCGCGTACCCCGTGGCCGTCCAGGGGGCCCTCCCGCCCGAGGTCATGAAACAGCTCGAGTCCGGGGTCGACGCCGTCAGCTACAGAGCCCCGAACGTCACGGGGGAAGCGACCCCCCTCCCGGACGACATCACCGAGGCCTGCGAGAGGTTACTCGTCAGGGCCCTGGACGACGGCATACCCGTTAAGTTCCTCCTGTGCCTGGACCCCACCTCCCAGTTCACCAACGCGATAGAGCTGGCCCCCATAGTGGCCAAGCAGTGCGGTATGATAGTGTGGGGAGACCCTTCGAAGTACGAGTACTTCGTCAAAATCAACGGCATCAACATCCCGGTGCTAACCCTGGACAAGTACTTAAGCGATCCTGATTACAATTTCCAATCCATAGACGTCCAAGCTATAGCGATAACGTACCACATACTCAACGGAGCCTTCAACCCCGAGTGCCTGGCCGCCGCCCAGTACGCCGCCCTACGTCCATGTATAGTGGCGCTCCTGGCGCCCAACAAGTGGAAGGTGGAGACGAGGGACCAGGTCGACGAGCTCCTCGACTACGTCAGGGCCAGGTACGTGGAAGCGTACGGCGAGTGCCCGAAACTCGACACCGTCAGGTACCTGATATTCTTCGGGAAGGCCGTCCCTGGGAGCCCCGAAGCCGGGGTCGGCGTGTGGTGCTTCCCAGTGTCCAACCTCACCGGTTTCCTGATGACGACCAAGCTGCTGATGGCCCTCATGGGCGCCCTCTCCAACCCCGGGTCCACCCTGGCCTTCGACCCGGAGGGGCTCTACACCTCGTACTGGATGGAACTGTCCAGGTGGCTCAAGGAGAACCTGGACATCGTGGACGTTCCCGACGTGAACCCCGTCGACAGGATGCTCTCGTCGCAGGACACGTTCGGGATAATCCTGTACAACCCGTCCCTCGGCCAGAACTTCCTGAGGAACCTGAACTCCAACGGACACGCGCTGCTGCTACTGTCCGCACCGCCCACCCTGGTATCCACGAACCCGCAGATATTCGAAACCGGCGACGGGTACCCCAAGTTCCTCTCGGTGATAGCGTTCGACAACCCCTACCCGATCCTCGTCACCTACCTGTTCATGAGGGCCGGGTACGAGCTCGGCGAGGCCGTGGCCTTCGCGTCCTGGGTAACCCACGTGCTTTCGGTCCAAGGATTCCTCCCCAAGGGCGCGGAGGCCTACATAGCGGTGGGTGACCCGTTCATCACGGCGGCCAAACCCGTGCTGAGGTACGACGTTCCGACGATACCGTTCGGGTCCTCGGCGACGGTGACGGTGCCCTCGGTGTTCATGGTGCCCTTCGAATCGGGCACGCAGGTCTACACCTGCATCCCCTTGATCCTACCCGGGTTCGTCCAGTACCTCAACAACATCCCGTCGAACCAGTACTGGACCGTGGTCGCCAGCGGCATGGAGTTCTACCACACGCAACTGGGCACCATCCCCTTCGCCGTCGGCGGCATCCTCAACATCGCCACGTACAGTACCCCGGTGTACACGCTCGACGTGCACGAGTCCGAGGACGGTAAGGAGGCCGACGTCGAGATCTCGATCAGGATAGCCGAGAACCCCTCCGAGATCACCCCGACGGTAGTGGTAGGATCCCACGGCAACGTTGGAAGGAAACCCCCAAACATATTCGAGGAGGCCGCTAACGCTGTCGGTGAACTCGTGAACGCGGTGGTCGACGCGGCGGTCGGCGTCTACCGCGACGTGTCCTCATTCTTCGGGGGTGTTCCCGCGTGGCTTCCACTGGCGGCGTTAGCATCGTTGCCGGCGGTCAGTGGGGCGATGAGGGGAAGGGCAAGGTCGTCGCGTACCTCTCGGTGACCGACGACCCCGACGTCGTCGCCAGGGCCGGCGTGGGGCCCAACGCAGGACACACCGTCAGGGTCGACGGGAAGGACTACGGCCTCAGACAGGTCCCGTGCGGATTCCCCAACACCGACTCCACCCTCGCCATAGGACCCGGCGTCCTCGTCAACCCCGACGTCCTACTCGAGGAGGTCGAGAAACTCTCCGACTTCAACGTCCAGGAAAGACTCGTCGTCGACGAGAGATGCGCCGTGATAGAGGATAAGCACATCGAGATGGAAGCCTCGTCCAAGCACCTCTCGGACGAGATAAACACCACCGGCACCGGGTGCGGACCCGCCAACGCGGACAGGGCCCTCAGAAAGGCCAAACTCGCCCGAGACGTCCCCGAACTCGAACCCTTCCTCGACGACGTGCCCGGCCTCGTGAACGAGACCCTGGACGACGGGGGCACCGTGCTGGTCGAAGGGACACAGGGATTCGGCCTATCCCTGTACCACGGCATCGAGTACCCCTACGTCACGAGCAAGGATACCACGGCCAGCGCCTTCGCATCCGACGTCGGGATAGGCCCCACGCGCGTCGACGAGGTGTACGTGGTCTTCAAATCCTACGCGACCCGGGTCGGCGAAGGCCCCTTCCCGACGGAACTCAGCAGAGAGGAGGTCATAGAGAAGTTCGGGAAGGAGATACTCGAGGTCGAGAGAGGCACGGTCACCGGGAGACCCAGACGCATAGGCGAGTTCGACTTCGAGATGGCCAAGAGGGCGTGCGTCATCAACGGAGCAACCCAGGTCGTCCTCACGTGCCTTGACAGGAGGTTCCCCGACGCGGCCGAAGCCCAAACCTGGCACGAACTGCCCAACGAGGCCAAGAAGTTCGTCAGGAAGGTCGAGGAAGCCACCGGAGTCCCGGTCACCCTGATATCCACGGGCCCCGAGATCGAGCACACCGTCGACCTAAGGTAACCTCTCCAACAACCTCCTGACCCTCTCCGGGACCGGGACCCTCACCACCTCGAACCTCTCCCTCCCCTCCAACGGGGCCGTGGCGTCGAGCACCGCCTTGCAGGTGACACCATCCTCGGCGGACGGGTCCAACGTGGAACCGGCCGCCCTCACCACGTGCAGATCCCTATCGGCCTGAAACCTCGTCGCCAGCGCGTACTCCACCTGCTCAGGATCGTCGGGATCGACGTCCTCGTCAACGACCACCACGTGCTTGAGGCTCGGATGCGCCGCCAACGCGGCGAGACCGGCGTTGACGGGCTCCCCCTCCACCCTCTTCCTTATCGACACCACCGCGTGCAACCACCTCCCACCGCCCGGCGTCAACCTCACCTTGACCACGTCGGACACCCTCTCCACGTGCGCCAACACCGTCGCCTCGGCCGGACCACCCATCATGATACGATGCTCCTCCCCGCCCGGCAGGATCACGGGGAACATGAAGTCCTCCCGCGCGTACACCTTCTCCACCACGAAGACCGGCTGATCCCTCCTCTCATCGTACGTCCTCGTCACGTCGACGAAAGGACCCTCCGGCGCCGTCTCGCCCGTGAGCCTACCCACCATCACGACCTCACTCTCCGCCGGCACCGGGATCCCCTCCACCTCCGCCACCTTGAAACCGTCCCAGAACGCCGCGGCCACGTCCAACTCGCTGACCTCGTAAGGAACCCTCGCACAACACGCGAACATCGTCCTCGGATCGACACCGAGACACACCGCTACCCTCAGGTCCTTCCCGGCCTTGACCCAGTACCTGTACAGGTGCCTCGGCACCAACCTGACCGCGAACCTCCCGTCGCCCAGGTACAACATCCTATGCACCGAGGCGTTGGGAACGCCGGTCTCGGGCTCCAACGCCACGAACAGCGACGTAGTCACGTAGGGACCTGCGTCCTCCGGGTAGAACCTGGTCACCGGTAACCGGTCAACGAACGAGGGACCCGCCTCCACGTCCAGGAACGCCGGAGCGTCCTCCACGTCGGGCTCCACGGGCTCCTCGATGGCCTCGGCCGCCCTCCTCAGCACACCGTCCCAGTCCTCCTCACCCAACGCCTCGACCAGGTACCCTCGCCTACAACACAGGTTCCCCACCACCGGCACGTCGTGCCCTTTAACGTTATCGAAAAGGACCGGACGGTCGAGCTCCTGAAGCACCGCCGGTATCTCGAACTCGGGCGACAGCTCCTCCTCCACCTCGACCAGCTCTCCCTCCACGACCTTCAAGAACTCCCTCATCCGACCACGCCCACGCCCGGGGTGATGACGAGAGAGTCCCGTACGGATCCCTGATGAAGAACGGGACGCGGGCGCGAGCCCCTAGGGCACGTTCGTGAACCTGACGCCCACGTCCTCCTTCCCGTACCTCATGTTCAACCCGATGAGCAACGCCGTGATCGATTCCACGATCCTCGCGTTCTCCAACGGACCCCCGTCGATCGCCCTCACACCCGGGATCTCCTCGGCCAGATCCATCACGAGCCTCTTGGCCTCATCATCGTCGGAACACACCACGACGTCACAATCCACCTCCTCGTCCAACTTCCTCAACGCCGCCGCCGACACGTTCTCGAACGCCGAAACCACCGACACGTCGGGCAAGAGCTCCGCCACGGTCTCCGCGCTCGACCCAGCCCACGGCCTGATCAGCCTCGTCGGCTTCCCTCCAACGTTCGTCTCCAACGGCACGGTCACGTCCACCACGACATCGTCCGACTCGATACCTCCCTCGATCCCCTTCACCGTGTCGATGAGGGCGAAGAACGGGACCGTCAGGAACACCACGTCCGCAACGGACGCCGCATCCTCGTTGACGGCCCCCTCCACCGAGGCCTCGTCGTAACCGTGCTCCCTGAGGATACCACACGCCTCCTCCGCGGCACGGGCGGCCTTCTCGCTCTCCCTGGACCCTATCACGACGGGGTAGCCCGCGGCCGCGAACCTGAGGGCGAGTCCGAAACCCTGCTGCCCGGTCCCACCTATGAAGGCCAGGGTCAACGTCAACCCGAGACAACCCTTCAGCCGAACATCTCCTCCGCGTTCTTATACGTCACACGTTCGACGTCATCGAAGCCTTCCTTCTCCAGCAACCAGGCCACCCTCGGGACCGCCAGCACGTCGCACGGGGCCCTCGCCGCGTCGCTGTTCAACATCAACCTGTCCGAGTGTTCCGACAACCTCACCACGGTCTCGACGGCCTCCTCGGGCGTGGCCTTCCCGGGCTGCACGGTGATCCCGACGTTGACACCCTCCTCGAGGAACCTCTCAGCCAGATCCCCCACCAGATGATCCACCACGACGTCCGCCGGATCCACGTCCGAAGCCGCGATCTCGGCGGCTATAGCGTCCAACACGTCCGGATCCCTACTCCTCGGGGTGTGAACGACCGCCGGGAGACCCGCGGCGGCCGCCATGTCCAACTGCTCCCTGAACGCCTCCCTCTCCCGCTTGGAGGCCGTCTCGAGACCGATCTCCCCCACGGCGTCCGCCTCGTCCAGGTAACCCTCGAGCGCCTTCAACGCGGCGTCCAGATCCTCGGGGATCGCCCTCGGGTGAACCGCCAAACCCACCTTCGCATCGATGAGGTACTCGGAGGCCGTCTCGGCAACGTTCAGCACGTTCTTCCAGTGGGCTATACTCGTGTCGTGATGCTCCACGGGCAGCGGATCGTGGGCCAACGTCAGCAGCTTCCTGACACCCGCCACGGCCATCCTCTCGAGATCCTCCTCGGGCCTCACGTCCATGTGGGTGTGGGAGTCGAAGTACGGGCCGGGCACTTTCGCTCCTCCCCCGACCTTCGAGTTTATATATCGGACCTCACACAAGGTTTGAACGGATTGGAGGACGTATCCCAAGGGGGTACTATCCCGATGGCCGAAGAGGCCAAGGAGGTTATAGATCTTAGGGAGATCCCATTCCAGCCCATGGACAAGGAGGAGATTCACAGACTCGAGACGGTTCTACTTGTGGCAACACTATTCAGACCGGAAGTTCTGAGGAAGATCCACGAAGAGAAGTTCTTAACCTGGATAGACTCCCTGGCAGTAGCCGCGGCAGCACTGGCCAGACAAAAGGCAGGATACACCATTGAGGAGATCGCAGAAGAACTAGGAAGAACGGAAGCAACCATAAGAAGACACCTACACGGCGAAACCAAAGCAGGTAAACTAGTGCTTGAAACGTACGAGATGCTGAAGGATGGTAGGCTTAAGATCGTAACGGAAGCGGAGGAGATAGAGGAGAAACTAAAGGTGGAAGAAGAGAAAGTAGAGGCCATGAGCAGCGTCATGCAGGACGTCGCGAAGTCCCTAGAGGGCGTCACCGAGACCCTGAAGGAGTGCCTGGGCAACCTGGAGGACGCCGTGGAGGAACTGGAGGAACTAACGGAGAAACTCAAGGAGGAGTCCGAGTAAGACCCTCCAGCCTCTTCCTCAACCCCTCCAGGTACCTCTCCACGTCATCCGGATCAGGCCTCGACCACGAACCCGCCAACATGCACTTGGGCTCAGCACCACGAACCGATGTTTTCCTATCTATCAACCCCTCGTAAACCTCCTTCTTGTCCATATCCCAAATCGGAGTGAAATACTCCGAACCCATCTTACGACACATGTACTCCCAGAACCTCTTCGCCTCCGGCGTCTGCTCCGGCAGGTAATCGGACTCCCTATCCCCCGTGACCACGACGTCCGGCTCGAACTCCGTTAGGACGCCGTACAGCATGCAGAACTTGCAGTCGAGGCACACCGGGTTCCACCCGAACCTCAAGATCCTACCCTCGAGACCCCTCAACCCCCACCTGTGGAAGTTCCTGTGAACGTCAAGGATCCTCCACTCGACGTCGCACCCGACCCTCCTCGACACCTGCGCGGTGTTGATCCCCGCCTTCTCCACGTTCACCAAGACCCCGTTATCGCACGTCACCAGCACCATCTCGTCAGGTTCTAGCTCCTCGTACGCCAGCAGCGCCGCCAGCGTGGAATCAGGGCCCCCGGAGAACAGCACGACCGCCCTCATGACACCTCGATCCCGTGCTCCTCGGCGATGTCGTGGAACGCCTCGATCACGAGCTCCACCTTCTCCCTGTCCAGACCGTAGACGCTGACCTTGATCGTCTCCGTCTGACCTGGCTGCAGACCGACCACGCCCCTCCTCTTCAGCTCCTCGTACAGGAAGTAGCCCCGCCTCCGATGCCTCTGCGCAACCTCATGAAACGATTTTGTTTCAAATTTCACCAAATCGTGCTCCTTGGGCCGCACCCCGAGCTGCCTCACGCCCTCGATCCTCTCCATCTCCTCCACGAACCACCTCGTCTTCTCGACCTCCTCACGCCACCTCTTAACGCGCTCGACCACCGCCGGGAAGCTCGCCATCATCGTCACTATAGGGGCCCCCATCACGGTGCAGCCCAGCAACTGAACCTCCTTCCTAGGCCAACTCCTACCCGAGAAGTCGCCCTCCGATTCGGACGTCTTCAGGACGACCTCGGCCCACTCCTCACGCATCGCCAACACGCCACACGGGGCACACGCCGCCATGCCCTTGTGGGCGCTACCCACCATGAAATCCGGCCTACGCTTGAGCTCCCTCCGTAGATCCATCCTCCCCATGGTGTAGGCGCAGTTGAGGAGGGCGGGAACCCCCCTCTTCCTGCACAGCTTGATGAACGCGTCCGCGTCCGCCAGGTTCCCGTACTCGCTGTCCACGTGCGTCAACACCGCCAGAGCGGGTGGATCCCCGGTCTCGTCCTCGACCTCGTCGAACACCCTCTCGTACGCCGACACGTCCACCTCGTACTCGGGATAACCCGAGTGGGGCACCTCCCTGACCGTGGCCCCGTGCCTCTCCGCCGTGACGAAGGTGGTGTAGTGCGCGAGGGCGTCCGCCACCACGACGTCACCCTCCTCGACCAGGGCCCCCATCACGGCGTCCTTCGAGTACCTCGCCCC
>JAADCQ010000007.1 GCA_013154335.1 Methanopyri archaeon | reverse complement strand
CCATGGGGTTTGCTATGCCCTTGCCCGCGATGTCGGGCGCGGAACCGTGAACCGGCTCGAACAACCCGTGATCATCACCAACGTTCCCACTAGGAGCCAGACCGAGACCACCCACCAACGCCGCCGCCTCGTCCGAGAGGATATCACCGAACATGTTCGGGGTCAGCACCACGTCGAACCTCTCCGGATCCGTCACGATGAACATGGCGGCCGCGTCGACGTAGTACTCCTCGAACTCCAAGCCCCTCGACTCGATGACCTCGCGCGCGACCTCCCTGAACAACCCGCACGACTCCCTCATCACGTTGGCCTTGTGCACGACGGTAACGCGATCGGAACCCCGCTCCTCCGCCAGGTCACACGCCACCTCCGCCACCCGACGCGTACCCTCCTCCGTTATCACCCGGAGCGTGTAGGCGGCGCCCCTGAACCTGCCCTCGATCCCCGCGTAGAGACCCTCCGTGTTCTCCCTTACTATGACGAAATCGACGTCGTCCCTGACGTAAGGCTCCCCCGTGAGCTCGGACAGCCCCTCGAACCCCTTCACGGGCCTCAGGTTGGCGTACAGGTCCAGCTCCTGCCTGAGCCTCACGATGACGTCCGCCGCGGTCTCTCCCGCGGCCCCGAAGAGTACAGCGTCCGCCTCCCTGCACAGCTCCAGCGTCTCCTCGGGCAGGGGTTCCCCGGTGCGCTCTGCCACCTCGTCCCCCGCCTCCCCCTCCACGAACTCCGCGTCCACCAGCGGTTCTATCACGTGCAAGGCCGCCTCGATGACCTCGGGACCTATACCGTCCCCCGGGATCACGGCGATCCTGTACCTGGCCAACGCGGACACCCCTCAGACCTCGAAGGCCTTCTCGCCCTCCCGCTTGATCAGGGGCACGAGGCCCCCGGCCTCCAGTATCTTCATCATGACGTCCGGCAGCGGCTTCGTCTCCAACTCCTCACCCGTCGTCAGGTTCCTGACGATACCCTCCCTCAACCTGACCTCGATCTCGTGCCCGTCCTCGAAGGCCTCCTTCACGCCCTCACACACCACGACCGGTAGGCCCACGTTCACGGCGTTCCTGTAGAATATCCTGGCGAAGGACTCCGCCACCACGCACGAGACGCCCGCGGCCTTCAGGGCGATGGGGGCGTGCTCCCTCGAGGAACCGCAACCGAAGTTCCGACCCGCGACTATCACGTCACCCTCCCTAACCTTCTCCGGGAACTCCGGGTCCGCGTCCTCCATCACGTGCTTCGCCAGCTCCTCCGGATCCCTCGTCGTCAGGTACCTCCCCGGGATGATCTGATCGGTGTCGATGTCGTCGCCGAACACGTGGACCCTGCCCCTGATCACGTCCTTCAAGCCGAACCTACCCCCGCCGGAACGCCTCCAGGGCCAGTTTATAGGCTCTCTCAGCCTCCGACCTCCTCGGCTTGACCACCGGCGCCTTCGGCACGAAAGGACACCCGTCCCCCGACTTCTCCTCCAACCCTATCCTCCTCCCGATCTCCAGTATCTCCTCCTTGTTCATCCCTATCAGGGGCCTGAACACGGGCACGTCCGCCACCGAATCCTCCAGCCCCAGGTTCCACACCGATTGACTGGCGACCTGTCCGAGGGAATCCCCCGTCACCACGCAATCCGTCCCCAATCTCTCCGCCCACCCGCACGCCCTCTCCATCATCCTCATCTTGCAGACCACGCACAGGTACCTGCGGAGCCTACCCTCGAGGGCGCCCTCCGCGGCCTCCAGGAACTCCCTGTGGGTCTCGTCAACCACCAACTCCACGTCGGGTATCCACCTCCTCAGTACCGTCAGGTTCTCCTCGGCCCCCTCCAGCTCCCCCTCGTGGACGAAGAAGTGTAGGCACGTGATCGACATCCCACGCTTCGCCATCGTCCACGCGGCCACCGGGCTGTCGAAACCTCCCGAGAGCGTGCACAGCGCGCTCCCCTGGGTGCCCCTGGGCAACCCCCGGGGTCCCTCCCGCTCGGGCCCCGCGACGAGCGCGGTGTCGGACCTCACCTCGACCACCAGACGGGGCGCCCTCTTCCTGGGCTCCAGTCCCATGCCCTCGGCCATCTTCCTCACGGAACGGTGAAGCCTGGCGCCGGAGAACCCCTCGTGCCTGACCCTCACGTCCACCCTGACGCGATCCGGGAACCTTTTCAGCACCCTTCTGACGGCCCTCAGGACGGCGTTGACCCTTGGCTTGACCTCGAACCCGACCGCCGCCCCGGCCACCCCGAACTCACGATGAGCGTCCGGGTGCTCACCGTCCAACACCACCCTGGTCCCAAGGACTCGAGCGTCCGCGTCGAACCTGTCCGCCAGGTTCCTCGCGAGGGCCTCGATCAGGGTCCTCCTCACCCTGGGGGACTTGGCCGTCACCTCACCGGACGGTCTCACCACGGTGACCCTCTTCATCCCTCCACCCCCACCCGGGTGGTGCCGATGCTGGTGCTGAAGCTCGGAGGCAGCGTGATCACGGACAAGGAGAAACCCATGACGGCGAGGGAAGAGCTCGTGCGGGAGCTCCTCGGCGTGCTCGCGGAGGAGGGCTTCGAGGGTGTACTCATCCACGGCGGGGGATCCTTCGGGCACTACGCGGCCGAGAACGTGCCCTCCCTCGAGGAGGGCGTTCACGTGGTCAGGAAAGCCATGCACGACCTCGTCGGGATCGTCGAGGAAGCCGCCGTCGACGTCGGTCTGAAGGTGTACCCCGTGACCCCGGCCACCGTGTTTCACTCCCTCAACGTGATAATCGAGGTCCTGGACAGGGGATGCGTCCCTCTCCTGTACGGTGACGTCGTGCCCGATCCCGAGGGCGGGTTCAGGATAGCGTCCGGGGACGAGCTCGCGGAGGTCGTCTCGGCCTTGCGGCCCGACAGGGTCGGGTTCGGGATGGCCGTCCCCGGCGTCTACGAGGGGAAGCCCGGCGAGGGGGAGCCGCTGGAGGAACTCACGCCGGAGGGGGCGAGGGAACTGGCGGAGGAACTATCGGGCGCGGCGGGTGTCGACGTGACGGGGGGCATATCCGAGAAGCTCAGGAGGGCCGCCGCCATAGCGGAGAGGGGGATAGAAGTGGTGCTCTTCGACGCCACGGACCCCGAGAACGTCAGGTCCTTCGTCAGGGGTGAGACCGTTGGCACGCGGATCGTCCCGAGGCAGTGACACAAGGGAGCGCAAGTGGGAGCACATCCTGGCCTGCGTGTGGGAGGACGTGGAGGCCGAGATATCGCCCATGTTCGAGGACGTGAGGATAATCCACAGGGCCCTCCCCGAGCTCGATATCTCGGACGTGGACACCAGCGTCGAGGTCTTCGGGAAGAGGATATCCTTCCCGCTCATCATAGCCGGGATGACCGGTGGGCACCCCAAGACCGGCGAGATAAACAGGCGCCTCGCCATCATCGCCAGGAAGCTGAACATCGGACTCGGCGTGGGCAGCCAGAGGGCCGGCGTCGAGGACCCGGACGTTAGATGGACATTCGAAATCGTCAGGGAGGAGTACCCCGACGGTCTCGTGCTGGCCAACATCGGTCTGCCTCAACTCAGGGAGGGAGGACCCGACCTGGCCCAAGAGGTAGTCGACATGGTCGACGCCGACGCTCTGGCGGTCCACGTGAACGTCCTTCAAGAGGCCGTGCAACTGGAGGGGGAAGCGGACGCCGCCGGCTTCATCGAGGTCCTGGAGGAGGTTTCGGAGGCCCTCGACGTCCCCGTCGTCCTGAAGGAGACCGGTGCGGGTGTGTCGGCCGAGGACGCGAAGGCCGTCGGTGACCTCGTCGACGGTATAGACGTCGGGGGCGCGGGCGGGACCAACTGGGCCGTGGTCGAGGCGGTCAGATCGAAGGCCCACGGCGAGACACCCCTGGGGTACGCCTTCTCGAGTTGGGGCATCCCGACGGCAGCCTCCATACTGGAGGTCCGAGGCGCCCTGGGCGGGGGACCCGTCGTCATAGGGACCGGTGGAGTCAGAACCGGTATGGACGTGGCCAAGGCCCTCGCCCTCGGGTCCGACTGCGCCGGGATGGCCCTCCCCGTGCTCAGGAAGCTCCTGGCGGAGGGGATACACGGGTGCGTGAGGTTCCTCCGCGCCCTGGCCAAGGAAGTGAAGATAGCGATGTTGCTGACTGGTTCTAAGAACGTGAAGGACATGGCTAAATCACCCATAGTCATATGCGGATCACTTAGAGAATGGTTAGAAAGTAGAGGAGCTCCAATAAACAAAATATGTAGAGGTGATAGAAGGGAGGTCACTTGGTTTGACGGTTGAGGTGTTCGCACTTGGAGGATACGGGGAGGCCGGCGGTAGGAACATGACGGCCGTTCGGGTTGATGAAGAAATAGTAATATTCGATTGTGGGATGTCCTTAGATAAGATACTGATATTCGAAAAGGACTTCCAAAAGGCAACAACTCGGGAATTGAGAAAAGTGAACGCGATACCGGACGACAGCCCCTTGAAACCCCACAGGTCCAAGGTCGTGGCCGCGGTGCTCTCACACGGTCACCTAGACCACATAGGAGCGGCCTCCAAGATACTGTTTAGATACCAGTGCAATATATTCGGTACGGACTTTACCGTCGAGCTAGTAAAGTCGGATCTTAAGGGAGAAGAAAGGTATAGATCCGAAACAGAAGACATAAAAATAAGCATGTATGCCGTGGAACCAGGTGATGAAGTTCAAATATCCTCAAAGCTAAGATTAGAGTTCATACCTATAAGCCATAGCATACCTGGAACGGTACTTCCCGTCCTCCACACGCCTTACGGAGCTATAGTTTACGCTTGTGATTTTAAGTTCGATGATCATCAACTTTTAGGCTACAAACCTGACTACAAAAGGCTCAAGGAACTCGGTAAAGAAGGCGTTCTTTTACTCATCCCAGAGAGCCTGAGGGTAAAGGAAGAAATGAAAACTCCATCGGAGGCTGTCGCTAGAGAGATGGTGAAAGATACGTTACAATTCGCTGAAGAAGAAAGCGAAGGAATAATAGTTACAACGTTTTCATCTCACATCGAAAGGATACAAACCATAGCCGATACCGCCGAGAGACTGGGTAGGAACGTGATGCTCGTGGGCAGATCGATGGGCAAGTACGCCAGGATAGCCGAGGAACTCGGCCTCCTGAACCTCCCACCGGGCTCTAGGGTCTACGACAAGCCGGAGACCGTCGCCAGGGGCCTCCACAGGGCGAACAAGGAGAAGGAGGACTGGCTCCTGATAGTCACGGGCCACCAGGGCGAGCCAGGCGCCGTCCTCCCCAGGATAGCCGACGACGAGCTCCCGTACAAGCTCACGGAGAACGATTCCATCGTATTCTCCTCGTCGACGATACCCTCCCCGCTGAACAAGGCCCAGATGTACTCCCTCGACACCAAGCTCAGGATGAAAGGGGTGAAGATGTTCAAGGACGTGCACGTGTCGGGGCACGCGGGCAGGGAGGATCACAGACTCCTCCTCAGGATGTTACAACCGGAGTACATCCTCCCCGCTCACGGCGACGCGGATATGCTGTCCGCCTACGCCGAGTTCGCCTCCCAGGAGGGATACGAGATAAACAAGGACGTGTTCGTGACCTTCGAGGGAACCAAGGTGACGATACCCCTCTAGCCGGGGCGGGTGAACCGTGGACGAGGAGATCTTGAAGGCCCTCGAAAGGACCAAGGAGGTCGTGGACTCGTACATAGAGGAGAACCTCCCCAGAGGCGGTCCCAACGGTCTGTACGACGCGTGCTGGCACCTCATAGAGGCCGGAGGCAAGAGGCTGAGGCCCCTCCTCGTCCTGGAATCCTGCAAGGCCTTGGGAGGGAAGGAGGAAGACGCCCTCCCGGAGGCCGCGGCCGTCGAACTCGTCCACACGTTCACGCTCATCCACGACGACATAATGGACGAGGACGACGAGAGAAGAGGCGTCCCCGCGGTCCACGTGGAGTGGGGCGTACCCATAGCGATCCTGGCCGGTGACACCCTCTTCTCCAAGGCCTTCGAGTTCGCGGCCCGCGGCGGTTCCGAGAGGGCCGTGGACGAGCTCGCCAGGGCCTGCACGGAGATATGCGAGGGCCAAGCCATGGACATAGAGTTCGAGGACAGGGAGGACGTGACCGAGGAGGAGTTCATCGAGATGGTCAGGAGGAAGACCGCCGCCCTCATGAGGGCGTCGTGCGTGATCGGAGGGCTCAAAGCCGACGCCGAAGAGGAACAACTCGAGGCCCTAGCCGAGTACGGCGAGAACATGGGGATAGCCTTCCAGATACAGGACGACGTCCTCGACCTGGTGGGCGACGAGGAGGAACTCGGAAAACCCGTGGGCAGCGACATAATCGAAGGGAAGAAGACCCTGATCGTGATCAAAGCGCTGGAGGAAGCCGACGAGGAGACGCGAGAACGCATACTGGAAGTCCTGGGCAACCCGAACGCCACCAGGGAGGACGTCATGGAAGTCATAGGGATCATGGAAGAACTGGGCGCCATCGATTACGCCAAGGAGAAGGCCAGGGAGTTCGCCCTCAAGGCCAAGGAAGCCCTGGAAGAACTACCGGACAACGAGCACACCGAGCTACTCAGGAGGATAGCCGACTTCGTCGTCGAGAGGGAGTTCTGACCCATGGCCATCCCGAGGATGTACCTGGAGAGCGACACCGACGACCCCGACCTCATAACCGACCCCGACTTCGAGATCGTCATCAAGAACCCGACCGACAAGGACGTCGAACCGCCGGAGGACGCCGTCAGGTACGAGAAGGTCGTGTACGAGGAGGCCAAGGAAGCCTTCGACACGATGGAGTTCAAGGTGAAGAAGTACCTCGTCATCGAACCGACGGACAGGCGCTCCCTCGTCTTCCTGAAACCCGGCGACGAGATCATGATCCTACCCGTCGAAGGGTTCGTGGTGACGCCCATAGCGGACGTCGGGGACAAGCTCAGGAAGGGAGACCCCCTGGCCGCCGTCACGACCAGAAAGGGTGAGGTCAGGTACGTGGAAGCCCCCGACGACGGTATCGTGGTATTCGTCGTCGAACAGGAGGCCATCAAGACGAAACGACCCAACTACGAGTATTACTTCCTACCCACCGGGAGGTGAAGCGCCAGGCGCGACCTCGTGGAGAGGGCCTTCCGAAAGGCCCTCAGGGACGTCCTCCACGGGTCCTTACCCCGCGAAGTTGGTGTGGAGGTGGGCAGGGTAAGGCGGGGGAGAGGAAGAAGCGACGTCCTCTACATCCCCGTCGAACTGATCGTCCACAAGGACTCGCTGAAGGGTACGCTCATCGGGAGAGGAGGATCCACGGTCAAAAGGATAGGGATGAAGGCCAGAGAGATCCTGGAGAGGGAACTCGGGAGAAGGGTGTACGTCGACGTCAGGGTAGTCAAAGACCCCGAGAGGTCCCCCGTCAACAGGTGGTTCGAGATAAGGAAGCAGCATGATGTTTTCGAATGTCCAGCCGTGAAACACCCCCAGGTCACGCGCGTTGAGAACAGTAGGATCCGAGGCAGCGCCCGTATAGCCGCGTTCGCCGAGGTGATCGACTCGACCGTTCACGGCGGCGCCATGGTGTCGAACCGGGCGACGGTGCGCTCCTCCGTGCTCCACAAGCGGGTGACGGTGTCCTCCCACTGCGAGGTGGTGAACTCGGAACTTCGCCCCTTGACCTTCGTGGGCGACGGGACCGAGGTTAAGGGGTCCGAGGTGGGCGAGAGGTGCTTCCTCGGCATGAACTCGTCGATCGAGGCCGACGTCGGGCGTTGGAGCGTGGTGGGGGCGGGATCGAGGGTGGAGGACGACGTTCCCCCCTCCTCCCTCGTCCTGGGGGAGGGGAAGGTCGTGGACTCCCTGACGCTGTACGTGCTGGAACTCGAGGGTGAGAAAGCCGTTCTGAGGGCCGACGGTAGGGTGGTGGATTCGGGTGAGGGTAGGGTTTACGTCGTGTACAGGGACGGGGAGATCACCCTGTCCGGATCCCCCACGGGGGACGTGCTCTGCCTCGCGGAGAGGGTGAGGGACCGTTGGAGGGTGAGGGGAAAGGGGTTCGAGAGGGTGGCGGAGGCACCTACGCTCCACTGGTACGTGGGAGAGAAGAGGGGGCTCCTAAGGTAGCGCGGCCGATAGGACCTCCTTCTTGACCTGTCCCACGAGGGCCTCGATGCTCTCCCTGGTGAGGTCCTCGAGGACGAACTTGGCCTCGTTCTTGGCGCCGACCAGCGCGAAGGGCCCTACCCTCTCCGCCTCGGCCAGGACGGCCTCCAGAGTCTTGTTGGCGAACGGCTCCGGGAACATCTCCCTATCCAGGTACAGGGTATCCTCCTTCAACGGTGCCAGGGACACCGAACCCTCGACTACGCAGGAGTTCACGCCCTGCTCCACGGGGCCCTTCCTCGTTATCACGGTCTTAACGACGCTGTCGTCGCCCAGGTGGACCTCCCCGTCGGAGAACACGTACTCCACGGCGAGCCTGGACTTGGCCTCCACCGTGGATCCGAACAGGCACATGGCCTTGAACTCGTTGGAAACCGACACGTTTCCTATCACCAGGACGGCGTTTTCGACCGTCGATCTGTCACCGAACGACATCGACCCGCCGGCGATAACGTGTCCTTTCACGACGAGATCGCCAGCCGACTGCACGGACCCCACGGAGACGACGTTACCCTCCACCACGGTACCCCGGCCTATCGTGCACTCATCCTTGCACAGTATGTTCCCGTGTACCTTCACGTTGTCCCCTAACTCCACCTTCTTGGCGATGATAGTACCGTGTATCTCGACGTTGGACCTCACTATCAGTGAATTCTTAACCAGTATCGGGGTGCCGGAGTCCAGAGATCTTATGACGGAGTTTTCACCTATAATGATGTCCCCATCGACTTTACCGACGGCCATTTCAGTACCAGATGGGATAACCAACTGCT
Source organism: Methanopyri archaeon (assembly GCA_013154335.1). Taxonomy (GTDB): domain Archaea; phylum JAADCQ01; class Methanopyri; order Methanopyrales; family Methanopyraceae; genus Methanopyrus. The sequence continues at coordinate 315 of JAADCQ010000007.1, read as the reverse complement.
TGCCTTCCTCGTACTTTCTAACAACTTCCTGTAACTCATCTCTCTCCTTCTTAAGAACCTTAATCTTCTTGTCTCTTTCCTCAATCTTATCCTTTAGGGTTACTATAGTATCCCTCATCTTCTGGATTTTCTGTTCCTTCTTCTCGAGCTCTTCCTTCATCTCCTTGACTTTCTCGGTAAGCTGCCTCAGCTTCGTCTTTAACTCTTCGTTTTCCTTCTTCAGTTCCTCGATTTCCTTCATCAGCTGCTTTCTCTCTTCCTTAAGTTCCTCGATCTTCTTCTTGAGCTTAGCGATTATCTCCCTATACTTGCTTA
>JAADCQ010000053.1 GCA_013154335.1 Methanopyri archaeon | reverse complement strand
GAGATCGTGATGGCGACGGTGACCAGGGTCGAGGATCACGGTGCGTTCGTGGACTTGGACGAGTACCCGGGCGTGGACGGTTACATTCACATCAAGGAGGTCGCCAGCGGTTGGGTGAAGAACATCCGTGATCACGTGAAGGAGGGTCAGAAGGTCATAGCCAAAGTGATCAGGGTGAACCCGAAGAGGAAGTACGCTCACCTGTCGATCAGGAAGGTCACGGATCACCAGCGTAGGGAGAAGTTGAAGGAGTGGAAGCGGGAGCAGAGGGCCGAGAAGCTCTTGGAGCTGGCCGCCGAGGAGATGGGGGTGGACCTGGACGAGGCCTACGAGGTGGCCGGTTACAAGCTGATGGAGAGGTACGGGTCGTTGTACGACGCGTTGGAGAGGGCCGCGGCCGAGGAGTCCGCCGAGCCTCTGAAGGAGGCGGGTATCCCGGACGAGTGGGCGGAGAAACTGGCGGAGCTCGCCATCGAGAACATCGAGCCGAGCAGGGTGAAGATCGAGGCGTACTTGGATCTCATGTGCCCCGCACCGAACGGTGTGGAGGTGATAAGGGAAGCCCTCAAGCGTATGGAGGCGTTCGAGGAGGGAGACGTGAAGATGATAGTGCACTACGTGGGTGCGCCCAGGTACAGGATCGTGGTGGACGCGCCCGATTACAGGACGGCGGAGAAGATGGTGAGGAAGGCCGCCCAAGCCGCCATCGAGTACGTTGAGGAGCACGGCGGCGAGGGCGAGTTCCACAGGGAGATAGAGGAGGGCTGAAGGGTGCCGAAGAGACTGCGAAGGTGTAAAGAGTGCGGTGAGTACACCTTACGTACGGACAAGTGCCCGCACTGCGGGGGCGAGTTGGAGGTTCCCCACCCCCACCGTTTCTCGCCCGAGGATCCCTACGGTGAGTACAGGCGGAGGATGAAACGGCGGGTTTGGGAGAAGAAGTTCGGATCGCCCGCGGGGGGCTCCTCCGAATGACCATCGATTTCGACGAGTTGGCCGAGGGTAGGTCCGTGGTCGTTGTGGAGGAGGAGCCCGACCTCGAGGAGCCGGTCTTCATCGAAGGGCTCCCAGGGATCGGTCACGTGGGTAAGCTGGCCGCCGAGGCGCTCATAGAGGATCTCAACGCGGTGAAGTTCGCGGAGCTTTACTCGCCCTACTTCCCCCCGCACGTGTCCGTGAACGAGTCGGGACTCATCAAGATCATGAAGAACGAGTTCTACTACTACGAGGGCGAGGGCGACGAACCGGACCTGATATTCGTTACAGGGGAAGCCCAGGCGCAGGGTGAGCTCGGACAGCACGAGGTCACGGTCAGGATCCTCAAGTTGGTGAAATCGCTCGGTGCCAAGAGGATCATCACGCTGGGTGGTCTCGGTACCGGTACCGTACCGACGGAACCCAAGGTCGTGGGCGTGGCCACTCACCCGCATCTGATAGACCTCCTCAAGGAGCACAACGTGGAGATCAGGAAGGGTGACGGTGGCGGGAACATAGTGGGTGCCTCGGGCCTTCTCCTCGGTTTCGGCAAGCTGATGGGACTCGAGGGTATCTGCTTGATGGGTGTGACCCCGGGTCACGTGGTCGATCCAAGGGCCGCCATGGCCGTCGTCGAGAAGCTCACTTCAATCTTGGGTGTCGAGGTCGAGGCGGACAGCCTCAAGAAGAGGGCGGAGAGGTTCGAGAGGGAGTTCGTAACCCAAGTGGAGGAACTCATGACCTCCGTCGACGAGATGACGGCGGGGGCGGAGGAGAAGACGGACGAAGACCTCAGGTACATCGGCTGAACCTACCGCCAGAGGGTACCCGCGTTGTCCAGGGCCGCCCCGGTGATAAGAGGAGTGGCCTCCGCCGTGGGAACGATAATCCCGGCCAACCTCGCCCCACCCACGGCGATAGTGACGGTTTGTCTGGAAAGATACGGGGTCCCGCTGACGTCCTTCGCCTCCGGCGTTTCCGCTTTCTTAATGCTCCCCAACCCCATCCTGGCGCCCGTGGCTGCGGTCATCGGCGAGCTCACGATCGCCGAGGCGCTCCGGAGGAAGTTGTGGAACAACCCCGTCGCCTCCGTCCTCTACTCGGGGTTGGCCGGGGCGGCCCTGGTACCTTTCGTGGCGCTTTCGGTCTCGACCCCGGTGTGGAAGATACTGGGTCCCCTCGCCATATTCGCCGCGTTCGTGAGGCCCCCTCTCGCCCCGCTTCTCTACGAGAAGCGGAAGAAGTACGATCCCTGGCGATCGATAGTTCTCTCCGTCCTCATGCTCTACTCTCTCGCCCCGCTGGTCGGGTTCAAGGCTTCGGTGGCCGCTTTCCTGATAGCCAAGGGGGTGGACGGGGCCGGAGGCCTCGGTCAGTTCTTCCCCGAATCCATCAACCCCGTGGTTAGCCTGGAGGGGTTTAGGATCAGGAAGGTCGAGGAGGGCATCAGCCCGTTCGGCACGGCTATGGAGTTCCTCGCCGGGACCGTCTTCGGTTACATTGCCACCGGAGATTTACAAGGGGCCGTGGTGATGGGGGCCGTCACGACGACGGCCGACGTTCTCTCGAACGTGACCGGGGTCGAGGACTTCCACAAGGGTGATGATCTCCTCATGATGCTGGCGGCCGCTTGGGTCCTACAACACTACGGTATGGGCGGCCTCGTGCACGCGGATCACGTCCTCGCGAGGCTGTGAACGGGGTGCTACGCCGTGAAGGATGAAACCGTGGAGACCGTGCGGTACTTGACGGCCGTCACCGCGCTCGGTCTTTTCACGTACTCCGGGATAGACACGACCGGGCTCCAGGATTGGACGGCCTCCGTGGTCGCGGACGTGCTCCGAGATTGGGGCGTATCCATACCTAGGCACGCGAACGTGTTCCACCTGCACGGGATGAACGCCGTCATAATCAAGGGATGCGTCGTGTGGCCCGCGATATCGCTCTTCATAGCCCTGATAGTCCCTATACCCGGGGCCTCGTGGTGGAGGAAGGCGGCGGCGTGCGCGGTCTCCTTCGCTATCCTCACGGTCGGGAACATCTTCAGGCTGGCCTTCATGTTCTACATGATGCGGGCCTGGGGTGTCAGCTTCCACGTGGCGCACGACATCGTCAGCCAGATAGTCGGGTTGATACTCGTCATCATCGCGGGTTGGGTCTGCTTCAGAATACTCCCCGAGTTCGAGGAATGGCTCCACAGGATCTACAACTTCTTCCTCCTCCGAACGTGAGAAGGGTCGCCTCGGTTTGCCCGTGTACGACGCGGACCTTCACCTGCACTCCCTGTACTCGGGTGGCACGTCGCCCAGGATGACCGTACCTGAGATGGCCAAAGGTGCCAAACTCAAGGGACTCGATATCCTGGGCACCGGGGACGCCCTCCACCCCAAGTGGATCAAACACGTACGGAGATCGACGGTCGAGGACGAGTACGGGCTGCTCAAGGAGAAGCGCACCGGTGTTCTGTTCGTGCCGACGGTCGAGGTAGAGGATGAGAACAGGGTCCATCACCTGGTGATCCTCCCTGACCTGGAGACCGCCGAGGACCTCAGGGAGGAACTCGCCCGGTTCTCCCCCGATATCGACGAGGAGGGCCGTCCCCACGTCAGGATGAGCGCCGAGGAACTTGCCGAGGTGTTGTCCGAGAGGGAATGCCTATTCGGTCCGGCCCACGCGTTCGTCCCCTGGACGAGCGTGTTCAAGGAGTACGACTCGCTGAGGGATTGCTACGGGAGGTACGTCAGGAACGTCGACTTCGTGGAGTTAGGGCTGTCCGCCGACAGCGATTACGCCGACATGATATCGGAGCTGCACGACTACACCTTCCTCACGTGCTCGGACGCTCACTCCCCTTACCCTCACAGGTTGGGCAGAGAGTTCGTCAGGTTCGAGTTGGAAGAGCCCTCCTACGACGCTTTGGCAGCGGCGATAAGGAGGGAGGGCGGCCGCAACAGGGTCGTCCTGAACGTGGGCCTGTTCCCGGAGTTAGGGAAGTACAACAGGACGGCCTGCGCCCGGTGTAAGACCAGGTTCGATATCGATGAGGCGAGGGCGCTCCGGTGGAGGTGTCCCGAGTGCGGTGGTAGGATAAAGAAGGGGGTCTACGACCGGGTCCGCGAGCTGGCCGATCTAGAGGAGCCCGAGCATCCGGAACACAGACCCCCTTACCTGCACGTGATCCCGTTGGCGGAGATGATAGCGAAGGCCGTGGGTGTGAGCTCACCCACGGCGAAGACCGTGCAGGTGGTTTGGAGGAGGCTCGTCGACGAGTTCGGGTCGGAGATAAACGTGCTGATAGAGGTCCCCGTGGAGCGTATAGCGAAGGTGGATGAGCGCGTGGCCGGCGTCGTTGAGGCGTTCCGTGAGGGTACCGTCCGTGTCGTGCCCGGGGGCGGGGGCGAGTACGGGCGGATCCTGCTGGAAGGCGAGGAGGGACCCGAGCCCCCGGAGCGCGGGCGCCGTGAACGACGGCAACTCACCCTCGACGATTTCACCGGGGGACGCTGACGGTGTTCCCGTTCCCCGGATCCGGGAAGAGGCTCAGGAGGTTCGTAACCGGGCTCGAGGTCAGGGTGGGCATCGAGGAGGAGCTGTTCCTGGTCGACGAGGCCGGTAGGCTGGTGAAGGTGGCGGACGACGTGATGAAGACAGCCGCCGAGATGTTGGAGACAGATCGTAGGCTCCTGGACACGTGCTGGGATTACATCTTCGGGTTGGACCCCGAGCCCAACCCCGCTCAGATAGAGTACATGACGCTCCCTCTGGACCCAGCCAGGGCGGCGGAGGCGTGCCGGGTGGGTAGGCACCTGATCAAGGCGGCGGCCGAGGAGCTGGGTTACAAGGTCCTCCTCGAGAGCATGCATCCATTCGAGAGCGATCCTTTACCCATCAACGGGACCCACATCAACGTGATGGTGAAGCACGCTCACCAGCCCTACATGAAGCCGGAGCAAGTCCTCGTCGTCTACAACTGGTTGTGGTACAACCTACCGCTGATCATAGCCGCCACCGCGAACTCGCCGTACTGTTGCAAGGGCAAGCGGGTGGCCGCGAGTTCGAGACTCGCCAGGAGCAGGGTGCTGAAACCCAACTACAGAGCCACGCTCAGGCCGTTGGAGAAGAAGCCCGCCCTCACCAGAACCCAGTACTACGGTAGGTTGAGGTACAAGCTCAGGCTCAGGAGGGACACGGAGTTCGAGGAGAGGGTGGTGGCGCACCCGGACGGTAGGCGCCTGGTGGACATCACCCCGAGGGGACCGGCCTCGAACGTCACCGGCGACGAGAACGAGAGCCCCACCAGGAACAGGGTCGAGGTTAGGGCCATAGACAACCAGAAGTCTTGGAGGTACCTACATGATACTATAATGCTCAACGTCGGATTGGCTATTGAAGCTTTGTACATGTACGAAGAAAAGGGCAAAGAACCTCCTAACGATCCTCATCATTTCGAGAATAGGAACGAAGCTATAAAGAAAGGGATTAAAGCTAAATTTATATACGGTGATGAAGAGGTTAAAGCTAAGGACATGCTTAAGGAGACGATTGAGAGGATATCTCAGTTCTTGGAGCCGCTGGGGATACAGTTTTTATCCCCTATGGAGAAGGGTAAAGTTGAGCTGGAGAGTAGGCCTAGAATATCCGTTGAGTACGCTGATAAGCAAGTTATAAAGCTTATAGGTAATTATGTAGAGGTAGTTCTTGGATCAAATAAAAAGATAGAGATGGACGGTAGAAAGTACGAGATTCCTAAGGGAGCTACCATAGTGGGTAAGTTAGTTCCAATAACCACATATGAGTATAGAGAGAGTACTGATGGGTTTATATTGGACATAACTAAGATTAAAATAGAGGTTGGTCTTAAGAGGCACAAGGTGGTTATCCCACTGGACGAGGACGATCGTATAGTCAGGGTACTCACTGAGGCGGAGTATTTGCTACACGCTATGAGGGGATTGTAGCGGTTGAAGATAGTCGATTTTCATAATCACTTGGGTGAAGACGTCGACGGTACCGTTCAGACGCCCGCGATGCTCGAGGCGAGGATGGAGGCGGCCGGCGTGGATTTGGCGGTGGTGTTCCCCTTCAACGAGGTCGATCCGGGCCCGTGTTTCTCGAAGGCCAACGATAGGATAGCGACCATCGTGGAGGAGAGGGACGATATGGTGGGCTTTTGCAGGGTGGATCCTAACTACGGGGAGGATGCCGTGGCGGAGGTTGAGAGGGCGATCGAGGAGTTAGGTCTCTCGGGGGTGAAACTGCATCCGAGGAGTCAGGCGTTTTACCCGGACGATCCGGAGGCGGTGAGGGTCGTCGAGAAGGCGGCGGATCTCGGGGTTCCGGTCATAATCCACACGGCCAGGGGCGAGCCGTTCTCGGATCCTGTTAAGATCGATCCACTCGCTGAGGAGGTCCCGGACGCGGTCATAGTGATGGCCCATATGGGGAAGGTGAGGGGGTACGACGCGGCGATATCCGTGGCGGAGGATCACGAGAACGTGTACTTGGAGACGTCACTCGTCAGGGATCCGTCGGTCATCGAGAGGGCGGCGGACGTCGTGGGCGACGACAGGGTCGTGTTCGGGTCGGACTCCCCGTACGGTTCCCCGTCGGCCGCTTTGGAAGTAGTCAGGGCGGCCGACGTGGACCACGATCTGGTCCTGGGCGGTAACGCGCTCAGGATCCTGGGGTTGAAGTCCCCTTGAGCAGATCGTTGAGGTCGATGGTGTTGGAACTGGTCATGGAGAACGGTGGGGAGTCGAGCGTGGACGATGTGGCGGATGCCGTGGGAGAGCCGGTGGTGGAGGTGTTGCGGGCCGTGAGGGGTTCCCCCTACCTGGAGCTGGAGGGGGACACGATCAGGTCTGTCAGGACCGAGGTGGAGGGGTACCTGGAGGTCAGGGGGCCGAAGCCCGTCTTGATAACGGCGCCCCACGCGCAGGGTCCCAGGGCCGACGTTTTCACCGGGGAGATAGCGTACAAGGTAGCGCGTGCCACGGGTGCCAACGCGCTGGTGGCCACGGTGAGCAGAGCGATGACCGTGGATGGTCGTCCCTTGGACCTCAACAGGGAGTGGACGAGGGATCATCCGTTCCGGAGGAGGATCGAGGAGTTGAAGGAGGAGGGTGTTCGGTTCATAGTGGACGTTCACGGGATGGCGGACGATCCCTTGAGGCCGGAGATAGACCTCGGTACGCTCGGCGGTAGGACCATGCGTGCCTCCTTGGTGAGGAGGATCATCGACAGGTTGGAGGAGCTCGGGTTCGACGTGGGGTATGAGCAGGAGTTCTACGGAGGTGATATCGTTGAATACCATTGCGACGGTCGCGACGTCCAGGGGGTTCAGGTCGAGCTTTCGGAGTCGTTAAGGGCTCCCGGTTCGAACCGGGGGTTCCTGGCCGTTCTCGCCATCGTTAACGTGCTGTTGGGGGAGTGTTGAAAGATGGTCGCCGTGGTACTCGTCGGTCATGGGAGCAGGCTTCCCTACAGCAGGGAGGTCGTCGAGAAGATAGCCGAGTACGTCGAGGAGATGGGAGACTTCGACGCGGTCGAGGTCGGTTTCATGGAGTTGTGCGAGCCGACCATCCAGGAGGCCGTGGAGAAGGCGGCGGAGTCCGGGGCCGACAAGATAGTCGTGGTGCCGGTGTTCCTGGCGCACGGTGTTCACACGAAGCGGGACATCCCGAAGATGCTCGGCCTTGAGCCCGAATGGGACGAAGAGCACGATCACGGGCATGACCACGACCACGGGCACCATCACCATCATCACAGGAACTACGATCCCGTCGACGTCGACGCCGAGATAATCTACGCGGAGCCGTTGGGGGCAGACCCGAGGATCGCGGAGATAGTTATCGATAGGATCAAGGAGGCTTTGGAGGGCGGGAAGGATTGATCATAGCCACCCTCACGGGTGGCTCTCCCGAGGAGATGATGGATCAAGCCAGGCGGGCGGTTAGGGCCGGTGCAGACGCGGTCGAGGTTAGGATAGACCTGTTGGAGGATGACTCGCTCCTCGAGGAGGCCGTGGACGCCGTTTACAGACATGCGGATATCGTGGTCGCGACGTACAGGCGCGAGGTGGATGGTGGTAAGTACTCGGGTGACGAAGCCAGACGGTTGAAGGTCCTGGCGGAGGCCTCCGAGATGGTCGACTTGGTCGACGTGGAACTCGACGTGATGGAGGAGGGTGGGGTTCCCGAGTTCTGGTGTGACGTGATAGTATCTTACCACGACTTCGAGGGTTGTCCTTCAAGGGACGAACTGGCGGGTCTGGTGGAGAGGTGTTTGGAACACGGGGACGTGGCCAAGGTCGTTCCGACGGCCGAGAACGGAGAGGAGGCCGTGAGGATCGTGGACGTTGTGGCGGCTTCGGACGGTGACGTGATAGGCTTCGCGATGGGCGAGGAGGGGAAGTGGACGAGGGTCGTGACGCTGTTGGTCGGCGGGTTCGCGACGTACGCGGCGGTGGACGAGGCCGTGGCGCCGGGGCAGTTGACTGTCGAGGAGGTCGTGAGGGCGTTGGAGGTGTTGGGCTAGAGTTTTTCCGCTATCTCCTCGGCGACCTTCATTCCGGACTCGAGCATGCCACCGAAGGTCGGTCCCATCCTCGGTGATCCCTTGACGGCGGCCGCGGCCATACCCACGGCGTATAGGCCGGGTTTGACCTCGCCGGAGTGTTTCACGACGAGTTCTTCCCCTCGCTCCACCCACATCTTGCCTTCGCCCTTGACCTCGACCCCCGCGAGTTTGCAGACCGAGGCCTCGTGTCCGGTCGCGTCGACTGTGAACTCGGCCTCCATCATGAGCGGGTCCACGTGGATACCCGCCTGTCTGGCCGCGGTCCAGTTGACGACGACGCCTTTCACCTCCCCGCGCCTCTCTATGACGTCCTCGACCTCGATCCCCACCAGTATCCTGGCGCCGTTGTCGACGGCGGCGGTCGCGATCTTGAGCGTCGCTTCGACGGGGTTCAGGAGCAGTAGGCCTTCCTCTCCTTCCTCGAGTTCTACCCCGAGTTCCTCGAGTAGGGGTACGGCGTCGGAGTCTTCGAGCACGGTGCCGGCCGGGATGAACATGCCGCCTCCGGGCATGCCACCGCCCACGTAGAGTTTCCGTTCGATGACGACGACGTCGACGTCGGATTCCGCGAGTTTGAGGGCGCAGGTTAGGCCGGCGGGTCCCGCGCCCACTATCACGACGTCGTTCTCGCAGCATTCGTTAAGGATCTCGAAACCTTTCTTGAGGATCAGGCGGGAGACGGCCGCTTCGAGCCCCAATTCGGGAGCCCCTAATCTTCCTTCTTCTCCTCGCGTTCCAGGGCCGTCACCCGCTCCTCCAGTCTCTCCAGTTTCCTCCGCGTGAAGCTCCTGAACTCGTCGAACCTCTTCTCGAGTTCGTCGAGCCTCCTGTCCAGCACGTCGATCCTCTTCTCCAGCACCTCGAGGTCCTCTACGGTGGCCAGGCCCCAGCCCTCGATGATCTCCTCGATCCTGGCCTCGATCATCTCGTCGACCTTCTTGGTGATGAC
>JAADCQ010000018.1 GCA_013154335.1 Methanopyri archaeon | reverse complement strand
ACCGGTGTTGATCCCGAGGAGCCTGCGGCGATCGCTTCGACGATCCTGTTGAGGACGAAGGGTGTCATGGATCGCTTGATCCCCGAGCACCTCGAGGAGGAAAAAGCCAAGGTTTCCGTCGTGTGCGGGCATTCCTTGATCCTGGAAGAAGTCGACGATTTGATCATAGGTTTGCTCTACGATAGTGAGGTGCTGCCGGAGGGTATGGCGAGGGTCCTGCTGAAGGAGTTGAGGCAGACGGTCGAGGAGACGTACGGCGGTGAGTGAGTTTGAGCGGGTTGGCGGAGGCGTTCGCGCTCTCCGCCTCGGCCGCGTCCCTGACGTACCTGGAGGATCTGGGAGAGCCCATGTACGTGGTGGCGAGGGTTTTAGAGCACGTGATGAAGGTCGAGATGATGGCCCCGTTGAAGAGGGTTCACGTGCTCGTCGTCAGGGGTGCCCTGGAGGAGGGGTCCTCCGAGGTGAGGACCCCGACGGGTCTCGTGTTCAGGGCCGAGGCGGACGGTGAGGACGAGCTCGTGATCTCGATGGAGGGGTGCCCCTACGAGGCGCTCGGTTTGAAGGATATGATGCTGTCCCTGAACCCGGGCGCGTGCATGTGTCCGGCTTTGATCGGGTTGACGGCGTCCTGTGAGGGGGCGCTCAGGCCCCTGGATTCCTCCGTGTCGGATTGCGTGGGTAGGTTCGAGGTGGTGGGGGAGCCCCCGGAACCACCGGAGGTCGAGGTGGAGTTGGATGAGGACCCGAACGCCCTGGCGGCGGCGATGGTGAGCGTTTTCTCGTTGGCCGTAACGCGGTACTTCATCGATACGGAGGGCGTTCTGGCCAGACCTCACGTGAAGGAGATGACGGATAGGGCGTTCGAGGTGGCCCCGGACGAGGCCTTGGATACGGCTCGTGAGGTATGGTCCACGGTCCTGTCAGGCGAGCCCATGGAGGTGGAGGGGGGTACGGTCCTAAAGCCTGAGCCCTTCGATGAGGGCGTGAGGGTCAGGATTGAGAACCCCCAGGGTTATTCGCTCTTGGGTCCGCTGTACGATATCTTGGTCCCGGAGGGTTACGAGGGCCCGTTGTTGACGCCCTGCGTCGTGGCCTGCGAGTACGCGTTGGAGGCTTCGGGTGTGGACAGGCTGAAGTACGGTGTCAGGTCGGTGAGGCCGGGCGAGACGTGCGTGGTGGAGGTTCGTCTACCCTCGGGTTGAGCCTATAACCTCGGGCCCGTCCCCGTGACGTCGGGGGCGGGCCGGTGCCCGCGAACCTTCCGCCCGAGTACCACGAGTTGGAGGAGAAGTACAGGAGGGCCAAGTCCCCGGAGGAGCGTCTCAGGATAACGGAGGAGATGTTGGCGGTCGTCCCCAAGCACAAGGGGACGGAGAACCTCAGGGCGCTGCTCAAGAGGAGGTTGGCGAAGCTCAGGGAGGAGGTCGAGAAGCGTAGGAAGCAGAAGTCCGGCGGTGGTCCCGATTACAACGTCAAGAAAGAGGGAGCCGCGCAGGTGGCGATAGTGGGTCCCCCGAACTGCGGTAAATCGACGCTCCTCTCGGTGTTGACGAACGCGGACCCGGAGGTCGCGCCCTACCCGTACACGACCAAGGAGCCTGTCCCGGGGATGATGGAGTACAAGGACGTGCAGATACAGCTCGTTGAGATACCGCCCGTGTACGAGGGTTTCGTCAGGGGGGATGGATCGAGGTTCGTGGGCGTGATCAGGAACGCCGACGCGCTCGCGATCATGGTGGACCTCTCCGATGACCCCGTGGACCAGTTGGAAACCGTCCTCAGGGAGCTGGAGTCCGCCGCCATCCGTATCAACCAGGAACCGCCGGCCGTCAAGATAGAGGAGAGGGTCACGGGCGGTATCGAGATCAGGGGCGAGGACAGGCTGGCCTGCGATCCCGAGGACGTGAAGGAGCTATTGAGGGACGCCGGTATCCACAGCGCCGTGGTCGTCGTCGAGGAGGAGGGGTTGACGCTGGAGGACGTGGCGGACGCGCTCGACGAGAGGCTGGAGTACAAGCCCGCGATGGTCGTGGCCAACAAGGGGGACGCCCCGGGTTCCAAGGAGGCCTACGAGAGGCTCCTGGGGTACGTGGAGGGGCTCGAGTTCGACCTCCCGGTCGTCCCGGTGTCGGCTGAAAAGCGGGTTAACCTGGACGAGTTCAAGGAGAAGCTGTACGATACGTTGGGCATAATCAGGGTTTACACCAAGAAGCCGGGAGGGAAGCCGCAGAAACCCCCGATCGTGTTACCGAGGGGAGCCACGGTCGAGGACGTGGCCAGGGAGGTTCACACGGATCTCGCCGAGAACCTGAAGTACGCCAGGGTTTGGGGCAAGTCCGTGGAGAGGGACGGGATGATGGTGGGGAGGGATCACGTCCTGGAGGACGGGGACGTCGTCGAGTTGCACGATTGAGGGGATGGGTCGATCCCCGCGGGGCAGACGTCGGAGCAGGCACCGCAGTCCACGCACTGAGGGGCCACGCACCCGGCGGCCCTTTCGAGCCAGACCGGGGACGGTGGTACACCCCTGCCCGCGAATTCTCTACAACCCTCCTCCTCGCACGCCGCGCACACCGGGCAGACGAAGCGGCACCCGAGACATCTGACGCATCTAGAGGGATCGAACCGGGTCACGCTCTCCGCCTCGTGTGCCATCTCCGCGAGCCTCGATTCCATCAGGTCCCTGACGGACAGGGCGTCCTCCGGTGCCGGACGGGCGGTGACGAAGCCGGCCTCGATGGCACCTTCCACGAGCCTCCTACCGGGTTCCGAGAGGACCTCCACCAGCGTGTACTTCCCGGAGAGTTCCCCGGGAACGCCCCAGTTACCGCAGGCCACGTCCGCGTCCCTGGGGACGCTAACCTCGCACCTTCGACACGCCTCCCGTCTGCCTCTCCCCTCGCTCTCCAGGTCCTTCAGCGGGATCTCCTCGATACCGTCCTCGAAGAGCAGCCGTAGCCTTCCCTTCTCGATGGTTTCACCTAGGAGTTCCGAGGGTTCCCGACCGAGGTGCTCGAGGATCTCGGCGATGGTCCGGGGGTGGAAGGTACCGCCGCAGTTTAGACCGACTTTCAGGGTAGAGCCCTTGGGGAGCGCCCCGCAGGCTTCGAGTTCGGACAACGCGGTCGAGTCGCAGGGCCTGCAGGTCACCGCCACGGGCTTGGTCCCTCCCTCGACGACGCTCGTGGCCACCGTCGAGAGGGGTAGGTGGAAGACGTGATAGGTGCCGGCAGGTACGTCGTCGGGGTCGTCCACGACGATGGGTCTGGGGTCCAGGGGGTCCGTGCCTTCCTCCACGCACACGACGGCTTCGACGAGTCCCTCCTCGAGGGCGTAACGGAGCAGGGCTGGGACGGCCCCACCGCAGGCGCCTTCCTCAGCGTATCGCCGGTCCGTGGCCCTCAGTAGGTAGGCGTCGCCCACCGGCTCGACCCCCGCGGGCGTCCCCGATCGAGTGATATGCGGGTTGTCCCGGCGCCGGTCCGGGGAGACGCGTGCGTAGGTACGAGGCGGTCGTGTGTCCGTTCTGCGGGTGCGGGTGCGGTTTCCTCGTCGGGGTGGAGGATGGGGAACCCGTTCACGTGTTCCCGTGGTCCAGGGATCCGGTCTCGAGGGGGAGGCTCTGCGTCAAGGGTTGGGAGGCCGTTCGGGCCTACAGGTCTTCGGATAGGTTGACCAGCCCGCTCCTCGGTACCGGGAACGGGTTCAGGGAGGTGTCGTGGCGTAGGGTCCTCGAGGAGGTCGTCGAGGCGCTGTCCGGGTCGGACGAGGTGTTCGTGGCGGCGTCGGCGAGGTCCACGAACGAGGCGTGTTACCTCGCCGCGAAGCTCGCGAGGGCCCTCGGGGTCAATCACGTCGATAACTGCGCCAGGCTGTGTCACGCGCCGACGGTCTTCGCTCTCAAGGAGGTCTTCGGGACCGGGGCGATGACCAACCCGATCGACGACGTGCTCGAGGCGGATCACCTGCTCGTGGTGGGGTCGAACACCGCGGAGCAGCACCCGGCCGTGTTCTCGCGGATCGTGGAGGCCGTGGAGTCGGGATCCTCACTAACCGTCGTGGATCCCAGGAGGACGTCGGTGGCGGAGCTCGCCGACGTGCACCTCGATCCGGTCCCCGGTACGGACGTGCTGCTGTTCCTTTACATGGCGAAGGTCATCCACGAGGAGGGCCTGATCGATCGGGACTTCATCGACGGGAGGACCGTCGGGTACGAGGGGTTCGTGGCCTCGTTCTCGTCGATCGACGGGGAGGACGTGCGTCGGGTGTGCGGTGTCGATCCGAGGGACGTCGAGGAGGCCGCCATCGAGTACGCGAGCGCCGATCGTTCCTCGGTGCTCTACTGTATGGGTGTGACGCATCACGGGTGCGGTTCCGATACCGTCGCCGCTTTGGCCGCCCTGGCGTTGATGACGGGTAACGTGGGCAGGAGGGGGACCGGGGTCAACCCGCTCAGGGGTCAGGTTAACGTCCAGGGGGCTTGCGACGTCGGGGCGCTGCCGGATTCGCTCCCGGGGTACAGGTCGTTGGAGGACAAGGAGGACGTCGAGAGGGTATGGGGGTTCGAGGTCCCCGATGAACCCGGCGTCGATCTGGTGGAGGCCTTTGAGCCGGGTAGGTTCGAGGTGTACTACCTATTCGGCGTGAACCCGGTGTCCTCGTGCCCCGACCCGGGTAGGACCGTGAGGGCGTTGAGGAGGGCGGACGTGGTGATCGTTCAGGATGTTTACCCGTCGGAGACGTTGGAGGAGGCGGATGTGGTCCTGCCCGCGGCGTGTTGGTTGGAGGAGACGGGTACCTACACCTCGACCGAGAGGAGGGTGAGGTTGTCCAGGGCGGTCGTGGATCCCCCGGGTGACGCGAGGCCGGACTGGTGGATCCTCCGGGAGGTCGGTCGTCGGGTGGCGGGCGAGGCCTTCGGTTACGGGTCACCGCGGGAGGTTTTCGAGGAGATCAGGAGGGTCGTACCTCAGTACCGTGGTATCGATTACGGGGTGCTGGAGGAGAGACCGGAGGGCGTGTTCTGGCCGTGTCGTCGGCGCGGGGACGTGGGGGAGAGGGTGCTACACGGGAGGAGGTTCGCCACCCCGTCCGGTAAGGCCTCGTTCCCGTCCCTCGAGGTGTCGTGTTCGGCGGGTGGCGACGATGGGTTCCCGTTCGTGTTGGTCACCGGGCGGGTTCACTCGCAGTTCCACACGCGGACGGTGACGTCGAGGTCGCCGGTGCTGGAGTCGGAGGATCCGGGCCCGATCGTGGAGATGAACCCGAGGGACGCGGGGGACGTCGGGGTGTCGGATGGCGATCGGGTCGTGGTGGAGACCCGGGCGGGTAGCGGTGTGTTCGAGGTCGTGGTGACCGATAGGATCAAGGAGGGTGTCGTCTTCGTTCCGTTCCATCACGGGGCCAACTCCCTGGTCCCCGTGGAACCGAGGGATCGTTCGGGTACGCCCGCTTTCAAGGCGGTGCCGGCGAGGGTGGTTCCCGTTGAAGGTGGCCGCGTGCGTGTTGGCGGCGGGGAGAGGGGAGAGGTTCAGGAAGGGTCTGGAGGAGATGGGGAGGAGGCCTGTGAACAAGCTGGTGTACCCGGTGGCGGGTAGGCCGATGGTGGGGTGGGTGGTTTCGAGGGCCGCCCGGGTGTCCGACGTGGTGATCGTGGGGTTGGGTTTCGACGCGGGCGTGGTCTGGTCCTCGGTTTTGGAGTGGGTGCCCGGGGATGTGCCTGTGGTTCCGGTGTTGAACGATCCGGCGGACGTTCCGATGGCCGTTACGGCGGCGAACGTCCTGTCGGAGGGGTTGAGGCGTGGGGCCGACGTTCTGCTCCTGTTGGCCGGTGATCAGCCGACGGTGAGGTCGGAGACCATGGAGAGGCTGGCGGAGGCGGCCGCGCGCGAGGGTGCCGCGGTGTTGGACCGGGGGGCGCCCGTGGAGAGACCGTCGGGGGACGAGTTGGAGGGTCACGGTCCGCCGATGGCGTTCGACCGCGAGGGGGCGCGTAGGTTCGTCGACTTGATACTGGAGGAGTGGGAGGGGGAGAGGGGGACCAACGTCTTGAACCTCAACCCGGTGATGAGAAGGTTCGGTCCGTTCAGGGCCGTGCCGCCTGTCGACGATTGTGAGCTTCTGAACGTGAACACGCCGGATCAGGTTCGGGAGGCGGAGCGGTGCCTCGGTAGGTAGAGGTACCATCTCCTTTTCACGATGTCGGGGGTGGGTAGGTCTCCCTCTTCCCCGGTCATGGGTTTCAGGGTCACGGGGACCTTCGGTGCGTAGACCTTCACGATGTCCGAGGCGAGTTCGTACGGGGGCCTCACGGAGTACACGAGGTCGGGGTTGTGGGTCCTTAGGATCCTTTCGGCCTCGGTGATGGCGTCGGCGGTGATCGAGGTTAGTCCCAGGGTTTCGGCGGATCTCACGCTCGAGGGGTCTTTCTCCACCCCTAGGACCTCGAGCCCTGCCTCGGTCAGGGCCTTCATGTAGCGGAGGTTCCTTCCGTGGCCGATCTCGATCACGGTGGTCGCGCCGAGTAGTTTGGCTATCGTTAGGAGGATTCCGACGTCGTCGGGGGTCATGTGGTGTGCACCCCGAGTTGTTGAGGAGGTTGGAGGAGGTGTTCGGTCCGGATAGGGGGCGGGAGGTGGCGCGGTTCCTGGAGGAGGGTAGGCCGGAGACGTACGTCAGGGTGAACACTTTGAGGGCGGATCCCGAGGACGTGGTGCGGTCCTTGGAGGGGGCGGGGGTGGTCCTGGGGGAGACCCCGTTGGACTACGCGTTCGTCGTCGAGGATTCGCCGGGGCCCGTGGGGTCCTGTTTGGAGCACGTGGCCGGGCACGTGTACGTGCAGGATCTGGCCTCGATGGTGCCGGCGGAGGTCTTGGGTCCGGAGCCGCCCGGGCCGGTGATAGACGCGTGCGCGGCCCCGGGTTCGAAGACCACGCAGTTGGCGCAGTTGATGGGGGGTGAGGGGGTGGTGTTGGCGGTCGAGAAGGATCCGGGTCGGGCGGGGGCGTTGGTGCATAACGTGGTGAGGATGGGGTGTGTGAACGTGCTCGTGCACGTGGGTGACGCCAGGGGTCTTCCGGTGGGGGCTCCCTTCGTGCTCTTGGATCCGCCGTGTTCGGGGGAGGGGACGTTTCACAGGGATCCTCACGCCAGGTCCACGTGGACGCCGGCGAAGACGGAGAGGTTCTCTCGGGTTCAGGCGTCGTTGTTGAGGGCGTTGTTGGAGAGGTTGCCGGTGGGGGGTAGGTTGGTTTACTCCACGTGTACGCTGTCCCCGGTGGAGAACGAGTTGGTTTTGAACGAGGTGTTGGACGAGAGGTTCAGGGTGGTGCCTTCGGCCCCGGGTTGGTTGGGTGAGGCTGCGGTCCCGGGGTTGACGGAGTGGAGGGGTCGGTCGCTCCGGGATGATCTGTCGAACGCTTTCCGTATCGATCCTACCGTGTTTAGAACCGATGGATTCTTCGTGGCGTTGATAGAGAGGGTGGCTTGACCTTGGAGTTGGGGGACGTCACGGACAGGGGTAGGTCGGTGGCGAGGAGGTCGCTACGGGTACTGTCGGAGATGTTGGGTGAGCCGGAGGGGTTGGAGGACGTTCTGGCGTTGAGGGTCACGCACGCGACCTGGGACCCGTTCTTCCAGGAGACGTTGCGGGTGGTTCCGGACGGCGATTCGGTGTTGGAGGGTGTACGTGGTGTTGAGACGGTCGTCGTCGACGTGGGGATGGTGGCGGAGGGTGTGAGGAGGTCGGTCGAGGCTTTGGGAGCGTCGCTCAGGGTGGCGTCGAGGGAGGGTGAGCGTGTCGAGGGGGATACGGTGACGGGGAGCGGTATGCGTAGGATCTTGGAGGAGGAGTCGAGGGTGGCCGTGGTGGTGGGGAACGCCCCGACGGCCGCGGAAAAGCTGTTGGAGAGGCCGGGTCCGGTCGAGGTGGCGGTGGTGTTGCCGGTGGGCGTGGGGGCGCTGGAGGTGAAGAGGAGGTTGTTGGAGGATCCCCCGTTCCCCGTGGTGACGAACGTGTCGTACAGGGGAGGGACGCCGGCGGCGGTGGCCGTGTTCAACGCCGTCGTCTCGGAGGCGCTGGGAGGAAGGGGATGAGGGGTATCCCTTGGGGTGGAGCGGGTGACGCGGGTGTCGTGGATTCCTCTACCTCGACCACGACGGCTTCGCTGAAGGCGGAGGTGTGTAGGGCGTCCCCGGGGTACATGGCTTGGAACCTGTAGGTGCCGGGTTGGTCGAAGGTGTACCTGAGCGTGGGTGCGACGCCGTCGCTTCCCGTTACCCATTGGGGTACGTTCGGGCTGACGAGGATGGCGTAGTTCATGAGGAGGAAGATCTGGGCGTTGGGTATGGGGTTGCCGTTCTCGTCGGTGAGTTTGGCGGAGATGAGGACGGCGCCGGGGTTGTTCGGGTCGGGTTGTACGGTCAGGGTGAGTTTGGTCTTGATCTTGAAGGTGACGGCTGATGACCAGCTCTTGGAGCCGTAGAGCCCGTTGCCGGGGGTCGAGACCTGCACTGTTATGACGCCGGCTTGGGTGGGCTTGAGGTCGACGGTTACGACGCCGGTGTCGGGTGTGGTGAAGGTCTGCTGGTAGTTCAGGCCTCCGCCGGTGACCGTGAGGGTCACGGGGAGGCCGGGGACGGGTTCGCCCGTGAGCTCGTCCTTGGCTATGACCGTGATCTTGAGGTCTTGGCCTAGGATGCCCCACCAGGGTGGGGATAATTGCACGCTGAGGGTCAAGGGTTCGGGTACGACGCTGGTGACCTGGTAGTAGGTGAGTTGGGGTTGTTGGACGCTGACCGGGACGGTCCTGTAGAATGTTTGCCCGTTCTCCTGTACCTGGATGATCTTGAGTTCTTCCACCTTGACGCACGCGTCCTCGAGGTCCGTTATCGAGCTTGAGGACATGTAGAAGGCGTGGCACGTGAGTTCTGATCCGTCGTCGTCTGCGAGGATCATGAGGGTGATGGCGGGGTTGCTGAGGGGTTGTATGGGGTACGTGGATGCCCAGTCGTAGACCTCGACGGGTTCGGTCTGTAGCCAGCCGCGGGTGGTCCCGTTGTAGGTGTAGGAGGCTTTCCATCCGCCGACCAGGGTGCCGTCCTTGGCTACGAGGAAGTAGTGGTCTTGGCCGTTGAGGACGACGTCGACGACGTAGACGTCGCCGTTCTTGTATTGGAGTTGGGGAGGGGATGACGTTTGGGTGTTGACGACTCCAACGACCTGTTCGGCCGTCGCGGGCGCGATCGCCGCGGCGGCCGCTATCAAGACTATCGCGGCCGCCTTCAACGGTCGTTCCCCCACCCGGCCCCCGGGTGTGAGGGTGATGTTTATATTCTCTAACGAGGGGTAAGAATACGCGGGCCAAAGGGGGTGGGCCCGATGAGACGGGTCCTACCCGTCCTGGCCCTCGCGGTCTCGGCGGTGCTCGCGGCCGCCGGGGCCGTGGAGGGCGCTGTGGTTTATACGAACGTTTCTCAGATACAGGTTAAGTGGACGGCTCAGTCCCAGTCCACGGGAGCCGTTACCTGGACGATGACCAAGGTGTACGAGTACTACGCTAACGTGAACAACGGCGAGCCGGTGAA
>JAADCQ010000036.1 GCA_013154335.1 Methanopyri archaeon | reverse complement strand
GTTCCCGGCGTCGATCGTGGTTGTCCCGGGTCTGCTGATGGCGTTCACGGGCGTTCCGATCCAGATCCAGGGGGCCAAGGCTGGGATCGTCGAGTACGACGAGGAATCGGGTAAGCTGCACCTCATCGTCAGGCTGGAGGTGAACTTCAGCACGGCGAACAGCGCGCTCATCAAGGTGAACAGGCTGCTGGTGAAGGTGCGGACGCCGAAGAGCAAGCTACCGCTGGAGGTACAGGCGGTCGCGGAGGAGAACGGCAAGTGGACCGCCGTCGGTCAGGCGGGCCAGGGTCAGCTGGCCGTGGACGCGTCGTCGGCGGCCGTGGCCTCCTCCAGCAAGGAGGAGGTGGAGGGTGTCTACTACTTCAAGAGTCCGATCGAGGTGACGCTCGAGATCACGGGTCCGGAGGAGGTGATCAGGAAGGAGGGCGTTACGTTCGACGTGGTTCTGTCGGGTAGCTTCGGTTTGGAGAGCAACGAGTACAGCGTGAACATCGGTACGGATGTGATTTCGAAGTTCCCGACGATCAAGGGTGTTATAGTTAACAAGGAATACAACGCTAAGGACAATAAGACCACGTTGAATGTTACTATAGAGGTCTACGAGCCCACCGGTGTGACGTTTAGCGTTCCGACGCTATCTGGTTATGTCGGGAACGATCAAGTGAAATCATATAAGATGTCTTTCACTCAGTCAGGGGTGTATATGACCGACGATCACATTGCTAACTATGAGTTCACAGGTACATTTAGCGGAGGAGACGTTAAGATGGCGGTGTTGCAGTATAAGTTCGATGGTACGGTGAACCTAGGTAACGAGGAGACGGCTAAGGTGGTTCTGGAAGGTTACTTCGTGTGGCCGGCCGACGTGTACATATCGAACATCGAGGAGTGCAAGTTGGTGAAGGTGAGTAATTACGTTACCGCGATGGAGGTCGTCGCCGAGTTGACGGCGTACGCGAACGGTACGGTGAAGGTGTTGTTCGACGGTGCTCCGGTGCAGTTCTGGTACGAGGAGGAGGGCGCTAGCCAGTGGAACGGTCCGTGTTGGGGTCAGTTCCAGATCCAGGGGATCGAGAAGCTCGGCGCGTCGAAGAAGTTCCTGATCAAGTTGTACCTGCCGCTGCAGATGTTGGCGATGACGGAGAACCACGTGCTCGAGGTGGATCTGACGGGGGCCAACGTCTGCGGTATTACCGTCACGGACAGCAAGGCGTACTGTTACTGGGACGTCAAGATCGAGTGCCCGAAGTTGAACCCGGAGGAGATGTGGGCGGACAGCCTGTACGGTGACGTCCTGTTGTCGCAGGTCCTGTACGAGGACGGTAAGTTCCTGATGGCGGTGGACACGGGTGGGCCGTTGAGGGTGGAGGCGAGTCTGAAGTACGAGACCGAGGAGGAGGGTAGCACGTACGTGCTGCAGCCGGCGACGAAGAAGGTGACGTTGGAGGCGTCGGAGGTCCTGCTCGTGCCGCCGAACAGGAAGGTGGACGTCGAGCGGTTGGGCGCGTACGCGGTGGCGTGGGTGCCGTACGAGGACTTGGCCGGTTGGCTGAAGGTGAGCCCGGTGGTCCCGGGGTTCGTGTTGGAGGAGTTGGGTCAG
Organism: Methanopyri archaeon; assembly: GCA_013154335.1. Taxonomy (GTDB): domain Archaea; phylum JAADCQ01; class Methanopyri; order Methanopyrales; family Methanopyraceae; genus Methanopyrus. Next base: position 8,581 of record JAADCQ010000036.1, on the reverse strand, counting down.
CAGGGTGACGTGATGGATCTGTCGTTCACGCCGATGTTCACGACGGTCTCCTGGGAGGGTTCGAACGGTGTTTGCGTGGACGTGTACGAGGTTCACCCGGGTAACGGTGAGAAGGGTCTGTTGATCGACGCGTGGAAGGTGGAGTCGGAGGGCGGTAAGGTCACGGGTGTGCAGCACCTGGCGAGGCGGGTGTTGAAGGGTTGCTTCGCGCCGGAGCGTGTGACGGGCGACGTGTTGGTGTACGCTAGGGAGGTGAGCGGTAAGAGCGGGGAGTCGGTGGTGCAGGAGTGCGCCGCGGTGGATGTGGTGGAGTCGAACGGTGGGTGGGAGGTGCAGGTGACGCCGTTGCCGGGGAGTGAGTCCTCGGTGGATCTGAACGGTGACGGGAAGGCGGACTACGTGGTTCACGTTTGGTACCGGGGTGGGACGGTGGTGTTCGTCACGGCCACGGCGGACGACTCGAAGAGGTACGGGTGCTGGCACGAGGAGTTCTCGGGTGATGTGTCGGGCGTGGAGGTCGTGGGTCCGTTGGTGTTGGTGAAGCTGAAGGATGGGTCCGTGAAGGCGTTCTGGGTGGACGAGGAGAAGGGTCCGGAGCCGGTCACGGGTTACAGGGAGGTCAACGGTGAGTACGTGGTGTCGGTGGGCGGTGGTGTGTTCGAGTTGCAGGGTCAGGGCGTGGTTTCGGTGGTGAAGCCGCGGGTGTCGGGTCAGGACGTGTTCGTGTTCCCGGACGAGGTGACGGTGATCACGGATGAGAAGGGTGAGATCTTGGCGGCCGGGAAGCCGGAGTACGAGGGTGTGAAGGTTCAGGGGTTGGAGAACGGTGAGGCGTTGATCGTGAGCGGTTGGGCGGTGGTGTTGAAGAAGGTGGACGGTGCGTTGGACGTGGTCGGGAGGTTCCAGTTGCCGGGTAAGGTGTCGGCGGTTGACGTGGATCACGGGGTCGTGGTCTGCAGCGTGAACGGTGAGTACGTGCCGTTCCTGTTGACGGCGTCGGGTTGTGAGAAGGCGGCCGTCGAGTGCTCGGCGTTGAAGGTGTTCGTGTGGCCGGTGAGCGGTGGTGTGTTGATGGTGCAGCTGGGCGGTGGTGGTAGCATCGAGAAGGTGTTGACGGCGTCGGTGGAGGGTTCGCCGGTGAGGGTTCAGTCCGTGGGTACGAGGTGGGTCTTGATCACGAAGGATGAGAAGGGTTATCACGCGTACGAGTTGGCCGTCGTGAACGGTGAGCTCGGTGGTGTCGTCGGTGTCGTGTGGAGCGGTGGTATGTCGGGTGAGACGGTGGAGATACTGAAGAACGGTGACTTGTTGGTGGTCGACGAGAAGGAGGGTGCCGTGAAGGGTATCGTGCAGTTGCCTTCGCCGGTGGCCGAGGTGTTGAGCGTGCAGGGTGACGTGGTGTTGTACAGGGCGCAGAACGGTAACCTGGTGTTGGCGGAGGTGGATCTGTCGAAGGGTGCGGTGGTGAGCGTGAAGGTGGAGGTGCAGAGTGAGGGTAAGGAGCTGGCGGTGTTCGAGAGCGGTGAGTTCGCGGCCGTCGACCTGAAGAGCGGTAAGATCCTGAGGACGGGCGTGTTGAAGGGTCTGAAGAGGATCGTGAAGGCGGGGACGGATTACGTCCTGTGCGAGTTGTCGTCCGGTGATTTCGTGGTGGTGACGGTGGACGGTGAGGTGAAGGGGCCGGCGTTGAGGGGTTCGTCGGTGGACGGGGCGCCGGTGTTGGTGTTCGACGTGGAGGGTAGCTCGTTGATCGTGGTGAACGGGGGCGCGTTGGTGACGGAGGTGGCGGGTAAGCCGTTGGAGTTGGAGGAGGGTGTGTTGGTGACGTCGGCGGGTGACGTGGCGTTGATCTCGTCGAAGGGTGTTCAGGTGTTCACGGGTGCGCCGAAGCCGGTGACGTGCGGTCCGAGCGGTAAGCCGACGGGTGTGTCGGTGGGTTCGAGCACGGTGGTGTCGTCGCGGCCGCCGGAGTGGTACCCGGCGCCGTCGGTGGTGAGGTCGGGTGACGTGGTGGCGGTGTGCTGGTTGGAGGGGTACAAGTCGAAGAACGGGTACGTGGTGCGTCCGGTGGTGGCCGTGGCCAAGGTGTCGGATAACGGTCTCTCGGACGTGACGGTTCTGAGGGGGCCGGAGATCCACTCGGGCGTGTGCGATTGGGCGGTGGCGCCGATCCAGCCGTTGGCGAAGGGTGAGGTGGATTGGATCTGGGTGATGCCGAGCGGTGACACGAGCGCGGAGGTTTACCTGGCGAGGTTGTCGGAGGGTAAGAACGGGTGGGAGTTGAGCCTGGAGCCGGTGCCGTTGTACGGTGCGGTGCCGGCGACGTTGGAGGGTGGCGATGGGTTCCCGGTGTGCGCGGCGGCTCCGATGGGCGGTGACAAGGTGTTGATCGTGTTCTACAGGAACGGTGAGGTGGTCGCTAGGATCCTGGAGTTCGTCGAGGACGGGAAGCTCGGTAAGAGGGTCTGGAAGTGGGTGCCGGCCGGTAACGGCCCGTGGGAGTTGACGTTGGTGAAGGGTGTGTCCTCGGACGTGATGTTGAGGGCCGTGGAGGTCGAGGTGGGTTCAGGGCCGGCGTGGGTCGTGTCGGTGTACGATCCGAAGGGTAAGGTGTCGGAGCTGGTGGTGCTGAGGCCGTCGGGTGACGTGGTGAAGGTGGACGGTACGGTGAAGACGGAGGGCTTGGCCGTCGTGTACCCGGGTAAGGTGCCGGTGCCGGTGGTGGTGTGTCAGGGAGGCGAGGTGAAGGGTTACGTCCTGGAGGTGAGCGTGGAGAAGACGAAGAACGGCGAGGTGGACAAGTGGTCGTTGTCGGGTGGTGCGACGCTGGCGAAGGGTCTGCCGTCGTCGTTCGTGGTGCCGGGCCTGACGAGCGGTGAGTACGGTTACGAGGTCGTGGTGGGCGGTGAGAAGCCGGAGGTGGTGGTGTTCGGTGTCCAGAACGGTGACGTGGTGAGGAAGTTCGAGTGCCCGGTGGGTGGTCACGCGTTGTACTCGGTGAGCGCGGTGGGGTTCGGTGGTTGGACGTTGGTGGTCGGTAGCACCGAGGGTGGCGTGGAGTTGGCGGCGGTGAGCGTGAAGCCGCCGGCCCAGCCGAAGCCGCAGCCGGCGCCGACGCACACGGGAGGTGGTAGTCACGGGCCGATAGTGTTGCCGTTCCCGCCGCTGATACGGAGGCGGCGCGGGGAGGCCCGGGCCTGAGGCTTTTCTTTCCTCCTCACCCTCGGGATCGTTACGAATTCCATAACGATTCCTCGGCGGGAAAGAATCACCTGCGTGTTACGACCACCCTGCCGGGGTACCTGGACTTGAGGCGCCTCGCCCTGGCCCACCTGTCCAGCCTCGGGCCCACGGGGTCCAGCGCCGAGAACAGACGGATCCAGGCCCTCCTAGTCCGGTGCACGTACCAGGCGGAGACCACGCCCACCGCGGCGCCGGCCAGCACGTCGTGGGGCCAGTGGACCCCTAGCGTCACCCTGGACACCCCGATCGCCACGGCCCACGCCCAAAACAGCGGCCACGGGCCCAGCCTCTCGAACGTGCACGAGGCCGCCAACGCGAAGGCCCTCGTCGCGTGACCGCTGGGGAAGGACCAGTACGGGTGATCCGCCGCTATCAACGGTTTTACGACGCCGACGACGAAGGGTCTCGGTTCGGACACCAGCGGCTTCAGCGCCAGCGTGATCGCACACGCCACGGCCAGCGCCCCGAGGATCACGTAGGCCTTGCGCCTATCCTTCAGGTACGCGTACACGAGGGTCAGGGCCGGCACCGCGTCCACGGTGTCGGAAACGTAGGCGGACCACGGGTACCACGCGCCGTGGAACCTCGTCAGGATCAACGCCTCGACACCGCTCGTGGCCGGTCACCCCCCGGCGTTCCCGGGCAAACCCCGTTATATCCGAAACGCGCGCAGGGTGGCCCCTCCGAGTTCCAGCGCGGCACGCACCACCCACGATCCGAGTTCCCGGAATCTCCCGGGGTGGAGGGAGACCCAGGCTTCCACGGCCGACCTACCGCACGTCACCGCCGTCCAGAACGTGAACAGCGTGGCCTCGCCCAGCACGGTGAGGGCGGACGTCACCGTCCACACCGCCGCCTCCGCGCCGAGCACGAGGGGCAGCGCCAGCAGTCCCAGCGGGCCGTACGTGTCGACCAGGTACGCGGCGATATCGGCCAGGTCGGGGATCTCGCCGTCCAACCCGGCCGCCTCCGCCAGGACCTCCGTCGATACCGCGAAGGACGCCAGCGTCGATACGGCGCCGGCCAGGGCCCTGCTCTCCCGCTTGCCCGTGAGGCCTTCCACGATCTCGGCGGCCAGCCAGGGGGCCTGCGAGGGTCCGGTCGCCTCGTAGAACGCCCTCGCCAGGGGGTACACGTCCTCCCCCGTCAGGTACCTGAGGAAGGTCGTCTGGAGGAACGAGACGTAAGCACCGTACACCAGACCGGCCGTGTACACGGAGGCGTATTCTTCCACGACGTCGGGTCTCAACCCCAGGAGCGATCCCGTCGCCACGGATAGACCGGCCCAACCGAGGACGTCGGCCTCCGAGGCCACGGATGCGGCCACCGGGTCCCCGCGTAGCGCCGCGCCCTGGAGCAGGGTTTCGAGCCCGAAGCCGATGGAGGCGATCTCGAGACCGCCCACGAGTCCCGCGATCCCGGGCTCGGGCCCCGTGGATCGGTGGACGTGGGGGTGCGGGGCGGCCGGGCCGGTGGGTACTATCGGGGGTTGGGGGACCGGAGGTAGCTGTTGGCCCGCGAGCAGGGTGATCAGCGCCACCGTCACTTCCACGTCGTGCACCCCCGGTCTCTTCCACCGTCGGGTCACCCGGTGACGTACTTACGTGTCACCGTGGTCGGTGTCGGTCCTCCTACGGTAGGGTGGGATGGGTACCACGGGGAGCCCGTGGGGGTTCGACGTCGTGCCGGTGCCTCCGCCCGTGGGTCGGGACGTGGTCTGATGCCGTTCGATCCGTTGCGGGGTTTGAGGTCCTTGGACTGCGGCCACCTCGGTGGGTAACGGGATGGTCGGGACGGCGGCGACGTGGTTCGTGGATATCAGGGAGGTTCCGGTTATGACGGGGCCCTTCTCCACGACGGTTCCCGTGTGCGTGTCTATCAGCTCGTACTCGGGTCCTTGAGGCGTTTCCACGACGACCGCAACCTTGCCGTCGTTCATCAGCACGCTCTCGACGGGTTCCCCGTCCAGCTTGACGGACACGCCAGTGGGGACCACCGCGTAGTAGTCCCCGTTCTTGCACACGAAGGCGACCTCGGAGGGTAACGCCAGCACGATCCTCTTGGCGCCGAGTTTGGAGGCGAGCGCGGAGAGCTCCCCTCCCTGTACCTCGCCCCGCCACACCAGCACGCACCCGGGCATGTTCAGTCCTCCTATCAACGGGTAGTTGACGACGACGTCGACGGTCCCGTCGGGGTTCGGTTGGGCGGTCAGGGTGGCGATCCACGTGCCCACGGTGGGTCCGGTCGTGTCGAGGGGTTTCACGAAGATCCTCTCGGGGACCACCGCGAGGGTCCCGTCCCCGGTGAGGGCCGCGTAGGCGTCCAGGGACCCTCCCACGGCGTACAGGGTGGCGGTCTCCATCAGGCCGTCCACGAACACCCTGGCCTCGCCCAGCTCGGTGATCTTGATGTTCGGGTTGTCGAAGTCGACGATCTCCCCGCCGTGGAACGACGGGTCGGTGAGTTCGAGGTTCAGGACCTGGAGTTCGACCTTCTTCCAGGTGAGGCCCGAGGGTGGGGTCCCCTCGTAGGGTCCGAGCCAGGCCTCGCCGGTGGCCGTGTTGTAGGTGAGGAGGAGCGTCTTGTCGTCGATCGATACGAGGTACTTGTCCACCCCGTTGACCTCGCCCAGGTAGGCGACGTCCGCCCACGATCCGGTGTCGAGGTCGTAAACCGCGGCTTCGGTCCCCGAGCTCGAGCCGAGGACGAGTCCGATGAGGTCGTTCCACTCGGTGACGGCCTTCAGGGTGGTCCCGTCCGGGAGTTGGGCCGTGAGTACCGGGACGCCGTCCGGGATCACGAGGACCTTGCCGTCCCACACCACCGTCGGGGGCGAGGGGAACGCGCCGTCGATCTCGGTCGGGACGGCGGTCTTCCTCAGCTCGTCCAGGAGGAGGGCCAGGGGGCCGTTGGAGGTTTCGAGGAGGATCAGGGCCTCGTCCGGTCCGACGGGTACCGCGGGGGGTACGCCCGGGAACAGGGGACCGGTGATCTCGGAGCCCGCGTCGTAGGTGACCCGTTCGAGGCCCTTCTGGGTCACGTAGGTGAGCGTGACGTGGTCTCCCTCCCAGGTCACGGAGGCGACGGTGAACGCGATGTTCTCACCTTCTTTCTCGAAGAACCCTGTCACCTCCTTCCCGTCGATCACGGCTTCGACGGTGCCGTCCGCGTTCACGGCGGCCACGGTCGGTACGGGGTAGGTCGCGTCGCCGTAGGTCACGAAGTCCGCGTAGGTCACGGTGCCCGTGGAGGAGAGGTCGCCGGTGCCTTGGAACGCGAGGCCGTGGTAGAGGGTGCCTTCCTTCAGGGAGCCGGAGTCCAGTACCTTGACGCCGACGCCGGGGCCGAGGGGGTAGAAGGACACGTCGGTCGCGGATGCGCCCGCGATCGCCGTCATCAGCGCGAGCACCGTCGGTACCGCGCGGATCAAGGCGCGGTGTCCCCTCCTGGTGAACGTTAACCGGAGGTAGATAACGGTCCCGGTCGTACCGGGGCGGAACCGGGAGAAACGGTGGAGGAGGGGAAACGGGATCGATCGCGCCGGCGTACCGGGATGGGGACCGGTACCGCGGGGAGACCGTGGGATCCGTGGGGCTTCCGGCGTTCCGGTGCCCTCGGGCCTCCCGACCGTTTCGATCGGACGACGGCAACGGCCACGTGCATCGCGATCGGGGTGTTCGGTACGGCCACGATCCCGTCGGGTGTGATGAGGCACTCCCCTCCCTCGACCACCGGTTCTCTCTCGATCATCCTACCCGAGTTCAGATCGATGACGTCCATGATCCATCCCTTCGGGGAAATCACCACGACAGCCACCTTGCCGTTCCCCAGGTACACGACGTCCTTCGGCTCGCCGTCGAGCCTGATCAACTTCTTCCTCCACGTCACCGCGTACCAGGCCTTCTTCTCCCACGTGAATTCCACGGGGACGGGGAACGCCAGCATGGGGGTCTTGGCGTGGAGGACGGCCTCCAACGCGTCGGTGGGACCGGAGCCCGGTAGCGGGATGTCCCCTATCACCAGGCACCCGTCCATCCTCAACGTGCCCAGGAACGGGTAGCGTATTTCCACGCTCGCGGCCCCGTCCTCGGCCTTGAGGGTCACCGTAGCGATCCTCTCCCCACGTATCTCCGGGACACCCTCCCTGAAGCCTATCAGGAAGAACCTGCTCGGTACCACGAGTAGGTGTCCGCTCACGACCACCGCGTACAGATCGATCCCGGGTGCCGTAACCCTGTACAGCGTCCCCCCGGTCAGCCCGTAACCGGCGTCCGCCTCCACCTCCCCTAACTTCTCGAGGTGGAACCTCGGGTGCATGAAGTCGGTGACCACACCGCCGTGGAACGACGGGTCGGCCAGGACGGGGTGGAGAACCTTCAGCTTCACGGGTTTACCCACCAGGGTACCGTTCGGGAACGTCATGCTCAGGGTCGCCTCGCCCGGCGGGTTGTACTTCAGGAGGTAAGTACCGCCCACGCCCCAGATCAGGAACTCGTAGGCACCGTTCTTCTCGCCCAGCGATTTCACCGCGCCCCAGGAACCCATCGATAGGTTGTACGCCACCGCCTTGAACTCCTTTCCATCCCACAGAACCAGCGCCACCACGTCTTCCGATTCAGCCACCGCCCTCACCGACCACCCCTCCGGCAACTCGAACGCCACCACGGGCACGGGTGCCGTCGGGAACGTGTAGTACCGCGTACACAGAACGAACACCTCGCCGTCGAACACGACCACTGGGTACTCGAAGCTCCTAGTCCATCCCTTGAAGACAAGGCCCTTGACCACGGTCACCCTGCCGTCCCTCTCGTCCAACACCGCCACGAGATCTCCATGAGGTCCACCGAAGAACGCCGCCACTTCGTCGCGACCCACGGGCACTGGGCGCAGTTCCAGGTCGTAGCCCGCGGGCAGCTCGAAAACGGCCTTCTCAACGCCTTCCCGCGTCAGATAGAGGAACTCCCACTCGCCCGGCTTCACCCGCTTCACGACCGCCGCGTCCAACTCGACCCCGAAGTACCCACCCGTCTCGTAGAAGAACCCGGTCACCTCCCTCCCATCGACCTTGAACTCCACGGTACCGTCGGCGTTCACGGCCGTCACCGTGGGCACCAGCCGGGTCACGTTCCCGACGGTCAGCACACAGGAAGCTATCGCCTGACCCTTCCAAACCAAGTACCCGTACTCCAGCGCACCGTCCTCGACGGCCCCCTTCTTCTCGAGGACCTTCACGTGCACCGGAGGGCCCAACGGGTAGAACCTAGGGACGCTCATCTGATCGCTCTCTTGAGCAGCCGCGCCCACGACCAAGACCGAGAACACGACGAGGGGGAGCGCT
>JAADCQ010000038.1 GCA_013154335.1 Methanopyri archaeon | reverse complement strand
GGGGTGTGGCGCGTGCGGGGAGGGGTTAGTCCCTGGGTTTCACCGGTCTGAACGCCTCGAAGAACACGCGTGGGTTCTTGAGGGAGCCGGTTCCGTCGGCCGGTTTCACTATTATCCTTCCGCCGGTGAGGGTGGAGGCTATCATGCCGCCGTCTTCCCTCCACCCGTGGAACACGACGACCTCTCCCTTGGGTAGGTCGGTGGATATCAGGTCGGGGTTCTTCACCTGTAGCATCGTCCCTTCCTTGAGGTCTTCCGGGTTTTCGACGTGTAGTCTGGAGTAGTCGGCGAACTTCTTGGATCCTCCCCCGAAGGCGGAGCTCACCTTCCGTCGTACGTCCTCCTTGGAGGCCTTCGGTTCCACCCTCTTGCCCATCTGTCCCCTTCTGGCTATCGCGAGCGCCGCGACGCCGTGGTCCCTAAGGTCCTTGGCCCTGACGTTCTCCAGCTTCCCGGACGATAGCCTGTACACGGCTTCCTTCGTGGTCTCGCTCTCGTCGACTATCACGACGTCGGAGTCGGGGAGTACCTTCTTGACGGCCTTCACGGCGGTCTCCCTGCCGGGTCCGTGGCCCACGTACACTACGGCGGGTTCTTCCCTGTCGGCGAGGAACATCCTGAGCGTTCTGGCGAGTTCTTCCACCTGTTCGTCCTCGGGGGCCCTGACTTTGACGGAGGTGACGTCGCAGGGGCCTCTCCTCGGTATGTAGGCGATTCCGAAGTTGACGGTGCCGGGGTCGAGGGAGAGGACGGGTCCGTCCACGCCTTGGGAGGAGAGGAGTTTGATCCTGGCCCTGCCGGAGGTTTCCTTCATGAGGTCGTCGACGAGTTCGTTGAGCCTGGGGGCCGGGACGACGGCTTTGATGGAGTCGGCGTCTGATTCTATCACGTGGCCTTCGTGCTTGTAGACGAGGGAGGCGGCCTTTCCGACGTTCTCGACCTCTATCAGCACGTTCTCGACGGGGTACACCTCGAAGACGCCGGCTTTCTCCACGGCGTCGGCCACGGCCTCGGCGAGGTTCTCCGGGTCGACCTCGTCGTCGGTGAGGATGTTGACGACGAGGCCGTCGACGCCGAGTTCTTCGGCGGCCAGGGCCGCGGCGGTCTGTTCCTCCACCGTGGTCCTTTCCTTGCCCTTCCTGAACACCCTGACGCCTTCGACGGTTCTAGGTAGGACTTCGACGACGGTGGGGCCGGCCCTGCCGGTTTCCCTGCCGCCCACGGTTCTGACGCCTTCGAACTCCCTCCCTAGGACCTCGACGTTGACGCCCGCTTCCTCCATGTCGGTCTTCAGTTTGTCGAACTGGACGTCCCCGAGGCACGATACGTGCAGTCTGCCGTCCTCGTCGACCTCGTACTCGATGCCCAGGTACCTGCGTTTCCAGGATTCGAGGACGTCTAGGGCGGTTCTCAGGTCGTCCACGGAGAGCGCGTACCTGACGCAGGGTCTCACGTCCTCGGGGTTGTCGACGCGGTATCCGCCGGTTTCGGTGAGGAGGGATCCGGCCTCGGGGGTCTCGTCGAAGGCTACCTGGACTATGTCCCCGGGTCGAGCTTCCCGGATCCTGGAGCCGTCGGGCCCCATGAGGGCTTTGACCCTGTACTCGTCGTCGCCGATCCTGAGGGTGTCTCCCTCGCGGAGGGTTCCGGATCTTACGACTCCCACGGCCACGTTGCCTAGGCCTTCCTCCTCGTGGACGTCGATGACGAGGAACGCGGTCTCGTCGTCCTCGGATCCCCACCTGGAGGGCTCCACGTTTTCGATCACGGCTTTGAGTAGTTCCTCGATGCCTTCGCCGGTCTTCGCGGAGGTGGGGACGACGGCCGCGGGTTCCAGGCCTCGGTTCTTGACCTCGTTCACGACTTCCTCGAAGTCGGAGTCGGTGGCCCTGTCCATCTTGTTGACGGCTAGGATGACGGGTAGGCCGAGTTCCTTGGCGAGTTCTATGAGGACCTCGGTTCTGGCTTGGACGCCTTCATCGGCGGCCACGACGAGGACGAGGCCGTCGGCGGCCATGAGGGCTTTGCCGACTTCCTCCCTGAAGTCGGAGTGGCCGGGCGTGTCGAGGAACCTGATCTCGGTGTCCTCCACCTCGACGGGGATGACCTTCATGACCGCGGTTATCCCGCGTTCGAGTTCGAAGCCTTCCTCGTCCGGGAATTCGCCGGTGATCCTCTCCAGGAGCGAGGATTTGCCGTGGTCGACGTGGCCGGCTATCGCCACGTTGATCCTCTTTCGACCCCTCGTCACTTCGAAACCCCCCGTAAGGGTGTCCGATCACCTACGTAACCGTACCGTCGGGGGTGATGGTGGTGAGGGTCACGGTGGTGGGTGCGGGTCCGGGTGGGTGTTGGGTGGCCCGTAGGTTGGTGGAGGCGGGTCATGAGGTGTCGTTGGTCGTCCCGCCGGAGAGGCGTCTGGAGAGGGTCGACGTGGGGCCGTTGGAGGTCCTGGTCGGTGAGGGGCCCGGTGGTGGTGCGGTCTACTCGATGGGTAACCTGGAGTTCCACGGTCCGGGTCGTCTGGAGGGTGCTTTCCGGTCGGTGACGGAGGATATCTCGACGCCGGTGTCGGAGACGCCGGATTGGGTCCTGTCGGGGTTGGATCTGGAGGTGGAGGGGGCGGCCGCGGAGGTGGCCGAGCGTAGGGGGTTGAGGGTTTCCCGGACGTTCAAGGCGGTGGATTTCGGTTCGTGCGACGGTTGCGGGCGGTGTTTGGAGTGTCCGCGGGGTGCGAAGTGGGATCCTTGGGTCGAGGTCCCGGAGCGTGTGGACGTGGTGGAGGGTAGGGCGGTGTCCGTGGACCCGGATGGGGTCGTGGTTTTGGAGGACGGTGACGTGGTGGGGGGTGATCGTCTGGTGTTGGCGGCGGGGGCGTTCGGGTCGCACGATCTGTTGAGGGGGGCGGGTTTGGTGGGGGATTCGGGTTTCTTCGTGGATCCTTACGTTCACGTGGTGTCGGACGCGCGGTGGGAGCCTTCGATCCAGATGGGTTGGAAGTTGGTGGGTGATGGTTTCAACGTGTACCCGCACGCGACGTCGGGGGCGAGGGGTCGTTACTGTCTGATGGTGAAGGTGGCGGACGGCGTGTCGGGTTCCGTGGCGTCGAGGAGGAAGCCGTTGGAGGGTGAGACGGTGAGGAGGATCGCGGAGGGTGTGGCCGTGGCCGTGGAGGTGTTGAGGGAGGCCGGTCTGGGCGTGGAGGGGGTGGTGGGTCCGGCGGCGGCGCACCCGGGTGGTTCTTTGGCCTCGTTCGTGGAGGGTTTCCGGGTTCCTTCGGCCAACGTTTGGGTTTCGGATTCTTCCGTGTTGGATCGGGCGCCGGGTGCTCCGCCGATCGGTTGGATCCTGGCGGTGGCGGAGGAGGTTTCGAGGGCGGTGGGTCGTTGAGGCCGGTCGACATCGTCAGGCACGAGCTGATCGGGCTCAGGTGTAGGGTCGTGAGGTCGTTGGGGCCGGGTTCTTGGGAGGGTTTGGAGGGGGTGGTGGTGGACGAGACGAGGAACACTTTGGTTTTGGACACGGGTTCCGGCGAGGCGAGGGTCGTGAAGGAGTTGGTCCTGTTGGATTTCGAGCTTCCGTCGGGGGAGGTGGTTAGGGTCGACGGGGCCTTGTTGGTCGGGAGGCCGGAGGAAAGGCTTACTAAGCGGCTCCGGTTCGCGGAGACGGTCAGGGGAAGGTTCGACCCCGAGGATTACGTGGACGGTTGACGGGGGTTCGCTGTGCGATGGCTAGGGACGCGGGAATGGGCTTCAAGCCCCCTAGGAAGGAGTGCGACGATCCCAACTGTCCGTTCCACGGGAACCTGTCGGTGAGAGGGATGGTGTTGGAGGGAGTCGTGGTCAGCGATAAGATGGACAAGACGGTGATAGTGGAGAGGGAGTACTACCAGTACATCCCGAAGTACGAGAGGTGGGAGAGGAGGAGGTCCAGGATCCCCGCGCACAACCCTCCGTGTATCGACGCCAAGGAGGGCGACAGGGTCAAGATCGCGGAGTGTAGGCCGCTGAGCAAGACGAAGAGCTTCGTCGTGGTAGAGGTTCTCGAGCGGGCGGGTGAGGGCAGATGAAGGCGATCAAGGCGAAGTCCCCGAGGGCGGCGCTGCCGGTAGGGGCCAGGCTGGTCTGCGCGGACAACACGGGTGCTAGGATCCTGCAGATCATCGGTGTCAGGGGTTACAAGGGCATCAGGAGGAGGTTGCCGAACGCGGGTATCGCGGACATGGTCGTGTGCTCGGTGAAGGACGGTACCCCGGACATGCGTAAGGAGGTCGTCAACGCGGTGATCATCAGGCAGAGGAAGGAGTACAGGAGGCCGGACGGGACGCGGGTGAAGTTCGAGGACAACGCCGCCGTGATCACGTCCCCGGACGGTGCCCCGAAGGGTACCGAGATCAGGGGTCCCGTCGCGAAGGAGGCGGCGGAGAGGTGGCCCAGGATCGGTAGCATAGCCAGCATCATCGTCTGAGGGGGTTCGTTGACGGTGAGGTGGACCAAGTCCAGGCAACCGAGGAAGCAGAGGAAGGCGTTGAGGGAGGCGCCGCTGCACAAGCGGCAGAAGCTGATGAGCGCGACCTTACACCCGGACCTGAGGGAGAAGTTCAACCGTAGGAGCCTGCCCGTGCGCAAGGGTGACGTGGTCAGGATCATGAGGGGCGATTTCAAGGGGCACGAGGGCGAGGTCGTGGAGGTCGATCTCAAGAGGTTGCGCGTTTACGTGGAGGGAGCGACGATCGAGCGTTCGGACGGTCAGGAGGTGTACTACCCGATCCACCCCTCTAACCTTATGATAATCGAGCCGAACATGGACGACCCAATGCGCAGGAAGATCATCGAGAGGTCGGGCGGAGAGCCCGAGTGAGGGGGTAGGAGTGCTTGGGACGCGCGCGTAAGGGCCCGAAGAGGCACGTCAAGAGGCTCGCCGCCCCCTACGCCTGGCCCATCCCGAGGAAGGAGGGCGGCAGGTTCGCCCCCAGGCCCTACCCTGGTCCGCACACCATGGACACGTCCGTCCCTCTCCTGATACTGGTGAGGGACATCCTGGGGTACGCGGACTACGCCCGGGAGGCCAGGAAGATCATCACGAGGGGCGAGATCTACGTCGACGGCGTGCCCAGGAAGGAGCCGAAGTACCCCGTGGGGATAATGGACGTCGTCGAGATACCGAGGGTCGACGAGAGGTACAGGGTCATCATGAACGAGCACCACAGGATCGATGTGGTGCCGATAGACGAGGACGAGGCCAGGATCAAGGTGTGCAAGATCAAGAACAAGACGTACGTGAAGGGAGGGAACCTACAGGTCACGCTGCACGACGGTAAGAACTTCCTCGTGGAGATCGAGGACCCGACGGACCCGAAGGAGGACGTGTACAGCGTGGGTGACTCGGTGGTCCTGCGCCTGCCCGAGCCCGATGAGGACGGTCGCTGGGAGGTCGAGGATCACATCCCGTTCGAGGAGGGCGTGTGGGTGTACGCCACGACGGGTAGGCACTCCGGCGAGACCGGTAAGGTCGTGGAGATCCAGACGTTCGAGGGTCCGGAGGAGGACCTGGTGACCGTGGAGAACGAGGAGGGCGACAGGTTCCAGACCACCGCCGACAGGCTGATCGCGATAGGCAGGGACGAGCCCCTGGTCACGGTGAAGAGGGAGGAGGGGTGAACGCGCCGTGGTCGTGGACGAGGAGACGCGGAGGGCCATCCTGGAGGACTGGGAGAAGCACCCGATGAGGAGACCGAGGGTCGAGAAGGTCACCGTCAACATCGGCGTGGGCGAGGCCGGTGACAGGCTCGAGAAGGCCTACGAGCTCCTGAAGGACCTCACGGGTCAGAGGCCCGTGTACACGAAGGCCAAGGTCACGAACCCCACGTTCGGTATCAGGAGGGGTCTACCCATCGGGGTCAAGGTCGACCTGAGGGGAGACAGGGCGATCAGGTTCCTGAACTGGACCCTGGACGCCATCGACAGGGAGCTGAAGGCGAGCCAGTTCGACGAGTTCGGGAACGTGTGCTACGGTCTCGAGGAGCACATCGCCCTCGAGGGCGTGGAGTACGACCCCGAGATCGGTATCTTCGGTATGGACATCGCGGTGTCCCTCGAGAGACCGGGCTTCAGGGTCATGAGGAGGAGGAAGGAGAGGAGGAAGGTCCCGAGGCGGCACCGGCTCACGCGCGAGGAGGGCATAGTCTTCATGGAGGAGGAGTTCGACGTCACCGTCGTGGAATAGAACATCGGGGGTGAATCCCCGGATGGCGAAGAGGGAGTTCGGTAAGGGAGCCCACAGGTGCCGCCGGTGTGGGGACACGCACGGGGTCATACAGAAGTACGGGATCTACCTGTGCAGGCAGTGTTTCCGAGAGGTAGCCAGGAAGATGGGGTTCAAGAAGTACCACTAGAGGGGGTAGGATCATGACCCTGCTGGACCCGCTCGCGAACGCCATGGCCACCCTGAAGAACAACGAGATGGTGGGTAACAAGGAGTGCGTGATAGCCCCCGCCTCCAAACTCATAGGCAACGTGCTCAAGGTCATGCAGGAGTACGGTTACATCGGCACGTTCGAGTACATAGACGACGGTAGGTCGGGCAAGTTCCTGGTCAAGCTCGTCGGAAGGATAAACGAGTGCGGCGCCATCAAGCCCAGGCACCCCGTGAAGAAGGACGAGTGGGACGAGTGGGAGCAGAGGTTCCTACCCGCCAGGGACTTCGGCCTCCTGATAGTCACCACGCCCGAGGGCGTCATGAGCCACTACGAGGCGAAGGAGAAGGGACTCGGAGGTAGACTCCTGGCCTACGTGTACTGAGGGGGATCCTCCCTTGACCCTCGAGACCGTGAGCGAGAAGGAGGGAGCCATCCCCGGCATCATCCTGATGGAGGAGAGGGTCCCGATCAAGGACGAGGTGGAGGTCGAGGTCTCCAGGGCCAAGGACAAGAGATACCTCGTCACCGTGAAGGGACCGAAGGGAGAGGTCACCAAGGAGTTCTACTACCCGGACGTGTACATCTGGGTGGAGGACGACGAGGTCGTCATAGCCGCCACCAGGAACACCCGCAGGCACAAGGCTATAATAGGAATGATCAAATCCTACGTACAAAACATGCAGAAAGGAGTAACGGAAGGCCACGAGTACAAGCTTAAACTGGTGTACTCACACTTCCCACCGGAGGTTAAAGTAGACCAGGAAAAAGGTGTCGTATACATAGAGAACTTCCTTGGAGAGAACGTACCTAGGGTCGCTAAAATAGTAGATCCTGAGAACACCGAGGTTATAGTACAGGGTCAAGACATAATCGTAAGAGGAATAGACAAGGAGGCTGTAGGTCAAACAGCGGCCAACCTAGAGCAGGCCACGAAGATCAAGGACAAGGACCCGAGGGTCTTCCAAGACGGTATATACATAGTGGAGAAGGATGGCAAGAAGATCGAACTAAGGGTCTAAGGGGTGTCGTCGAGGATGGTTAGGAACCCTAACCTGACCGAGGAAGAGAAGAGGCTCCTGAAACTGAGGGAGGAGTTGAAGAGGAAGAAGCCCAAGTTCAGGAGGCAGGAGTGGCACAGGTACAAGAGGTTGGGTGAGAAGTGGCGCAGGCCCAGGGGTAGGCACAGCAAGATGAGGAGGAAGTTCAAGGGTAAGCCGAAGATGCCGAACCCGGGGTACGGCTCGCCCGCCAAGGTCAGGGGACTGCACCCATCGGGTTACGAGGAGGTTCTCGTGTACAACCCCAAGGACCTCGAGAAGATAGACCCGGAGAGGCAGGCCGCCAGGATAGCCTCGAGGGTCGGGGCGCGGAAGAGGGAGGAGATCATCAAGAAGGCGAAAGAACTCGGTATCGTTGTTTTAAACGCCTAGGCGCACCTCGCCCTCGTCCGTGATCACGACCACGCCCCGTCCCTCCTCGACCCTGCCGATGACCTCGGCCTCCACGTGTTTCGACACCGTGTCCAGCACGTCCTCCGCCTCGTTCTCCGGCACCACCAACACCATCCCGACACCCATGTTGAAGGTCCTGTACATCTCGTCGAGGGGAACGTCGGCCAGCCTCCTTATCTCCTCGAACACCGGGTGCGGCTCGGGAGGATCGCTCACCACGTAGGACACGTCCTCCCTGAGCCTGGTCAGGTTCTCCAGGCCACCGCCCGTGATGTGGGCGATCCCGTGCACCTCGTTACCCTCCAAGGCCTCGAGGACCGGCTTCACGTAGATCCTCGTCGGCCTGAGCAGCTCGTCGGCCACGGTCTCCCCGTGGGGTAACTCGTCCCAGGGGTCGTACTCGGAGAGGAGGACCTTCCTCGCCAGCGTCAGGCCGTTGCTGTGGATCCCGGAGGACCTCAACCCGATCAGGACGTCGCCGGGCTCGATGTCCTCCCCCGTGATCGGCCCGTGCTCGACGAGACCCAGGCAGGCCACCACCAGGTCGAAGCCCTTCCCTTCCTCCTCGCCCTTGATTATCTCCGGTAGGGTCGCCAGCTCACCACCGACCACGGGGGCGCCCGCTTCGGCGGCACCCTTCCCCAGTCCCTCCGCTATCTCCGCGGCGACTTCGGGATCGGGTTCCTCCACGGCTAAGTAGTCGAGGAAGGCGATCGGTCTCGCGCCGAGGCACACCGCGTCGTTCGCGTTCATGGCTATCGCGTCGATCCCGATGGTGTCGTACCTGTCCACGAGTTGGGCGACGAGGACCTTGGATCCCACGCCGTCGATGTTGAACGTGAACAGGTCCTCTCCCACGCGCATCACGGCCGCGTAGTGGCCGATGTCCTCGAGGACCTCGACGCCCTCGGGTTGAACCCCGTACTTGGCCAGGGTCTCCCGTATGGCTTCGACGGCCGCGGCTTCGGCGTCTATGTCCACCCCTGCCTCCTCGTAGGTGCTGGGTTTGCCCAAGGGGAGGCCCCCTCACGTGACCCTGAAGCATTCGAGGTTCTCGGGGGCCACGGAGAAGGCTACCCTTATCTTGCTCTGGAGTTTCCTGGAGAGTATCCTGCACGCCCTGCGCTCGCCGTGGTTCGTGAAGATCCTCCTGGGGGGTCTGGGTCTTATCGTTCTGACGTACTTGATGAGCTCGATGAAGTCCCCGTGACCGCTGAACCCGCTCACGGTCTCGACCCTGAGGTTGACGCGTAGGGTCTCGGTCTTCCCGTTGGGGGTGGGGAGCGGTACCTCCCTCTCTCCCTCCTGGATCCTTCTACCGAGGGTGCCTTCGGCCTGGTAGCCGACGAAGATGAGGGTGTTCTTCTCGTCCTCGCCCAGGGCCCTGAGGTAGTCGAGTATGGGGCCTCCTTCGAGCATTCCGGACGTTGAGATTATCACGGCGGGGTCGTCCGAGTCTATGATGTCCTTCCTGTGCTCGGCGTCCTCCACGGGTTGGAAGCACTCGGCCACGAAGGGGTTGTCGTCCTCGCGGAGTATCCTCCTTCTTAGGTGTCTGTTCAGGTACTCGGGGTAGGCGGTGTGGATCGCGGTGGCTTCCCATATCATACCGTCGAGGTACACGGGGGCCTCGAGTTCGTCGCGTCTGTACATGTCCTCGAGCACGAGCATTATCTCCTGTGCCCTGCCCACGGCGAAGGAGGGGATGAGGACCTTGCCGCCCTTCTTGAGGGTGTCTTGGACTATGCGTCTGAACCTGGCCTCTTGTTTCCTCCTGCTACCGTGTCTCCTGTCCCCGTAGGTCGATTCTATCACCATGGAGTCGACGCGCTTGAACCTGTTGTCGGCGGGGTCCAGGAGTCTGGAGGGTGATGGGTTGATGTCGCCGGTGTAGACGAAGTTGTGCCCTTTGTCCTCGAGGAACACGTGGACGGAGCAGGCGCCGAGTATGTGGCCGGCGTTGTGGAAGGTGATGCTGATGTCGGGTGATATGTCGGTCGGTTCCCTGTACTTGATGGTGACGGTTCTTTTGATGACGCGTTTGACGTCTTGTTCGGTGAAGGGTGGTTCGTGCCCTCGCTTCTCGACGACTTTGATGAAGTCCGTCAGTAGGAGGTACATCAGATCTCGTGTGGGTGGTGTGCAGTACACCGGGACCCTTTCCGATACCACTTTGTGTTTGTAGAAGTACGGTAGGAAGCCGCAGTGGTCGAGGTGTGCGTGGGTGATGATTATGGCGTCGAGGTCGTCCATCTTGAACTCGGGGACGTTGAAGTGGGGGTAGGCGGATGGGTCGTCGGGTGGTGCGGCGACGTTCACGCCGCAGTCCATGAGGACCCTGCTCTCCTCGGTGTGGAAGAAGAGGGAGGATCGGCCCACCTCTTGGAAGCCTCCGAGGGCGCTGACCCTGGCCCATCTGGATTCGGAGCCTCTGCTCCTGGTTCTGCCGCAGAAGACGCGTTTGCTGACGTTCCTGAGGAATTTCTTGCGTGAGGCGTCGCCGAGGACGAGGGATCGGGTCGTGTCTATGGTCTTGGAGCGTATCGGGGGTTTCCTGAGGACTATGGGTACCCAGCCGGTGTCCCTGGAGATCCTGTGGATGTTCTTGCCTCCCTTCCCTATGACGAGGCCGGGTTTTTCGGAGAAGATCACGACCTCGCCCGTGTCGAGGAAGACGAGGTCCTTCTCGCCCACGCCCGCGTCCTCGGGTATGTAGTCTAGTATGACGCGTCTGGCGACTTTGATGGGGGATAGGGCGGTGGGGTTGGGTCTGACCTTGATCCTCTTCTGGAGTTCCCTGGCTACCTTGGATATGAGCTCGGAGTTGTCCTTGACGAACACGTGGGGGGCGTTGGTGTAGAGGACGACCTCGGGTCCTTCGAACTCGACGTCGGTCACGACGACGTTCGAGGGTAGTATCTCCTCGAGTTTCCTCATTATCCGCCTCTTGACGTCGCTAAGCGATCGTTCTCCCTCAGTCAATCCTTGGTCCCCATCAGCGGATGATCCTCTCCACTTCCTCCTCCGGGAGGCGGCGGTACCCCTCGTCCCGGGTGATGGTTACGACGTCGATACCTTCCCCGGTGCCGGTGTCCCTCTCGAGGGCTGACTTGACGGCTTGGACGGCCAGTTCGACGGCGTCCTCGAGGCTCATGTCCTCGTCGTAACCGGCCTCGAGGACACCGTAGGCCACGGGTGATCCGGATCCGGTGGCCGTGTACTTCTCCTCGATGACGGACCCGCTGGGGTCGAGGTTGTAGAGCGCGGGCTCGTCCACGTTGTAGCCTCCTATTATCAGCTGAACGAGGTACGGTCTGAACGCCTTCAGGCTCGAGTGTAGGACGTGGGAGGTGACGTTGGCGAGGGCCTTGGCGGTTATCTCCCTCTTGTGTCTGAGCCTGTAGAGTCTGGACTCTGCCCTCATGAGACCGACTATCTTCTGAGCGTCGGCGACGGAGCCGGCGGTGGTCACGCCGACGTGGTCGGTGACCTTGAAGATCTTCCTGACGTCCTTGCCGGCGATGAGGTTGCCCATGACGGCCCTCTTGTCGGCGGCCAGGACCACGCCTTCCTCCGTGGCGATGCCGACGGTCGTGGTCCCTTTGGTGAGTCTCTCAAGTTCTTGAGCCACGTTCTCCGTGATGTCCACAATCACCTCGACATTCCCCCGCTCAGTAGGTTCTCGCCAACCTCAACGTGTGGTCGGCACGCCGCCCGCACACGGGGCACCTCTCGAACTCCGGCTCGTCGTCCGGGTAAGGGGTCCCGAGGGCGTCCACGTCGAGCCTCTCCTCGAGTTCCCTGCCGCAGGACTCGGAACCGCACCAACCGGTCTCTACTACGCCCCCGTCCCGGACGGCGGCCTCGAGATCGTCCAGGGTCTCGGCCCGGTGAAGCATGGACTCGAAGCGTTCCCGGGCCCTCTCTCGGAGGTTCTCGGCCACGTCCTCGAGGAGGGCCTCCACGGCCCTGGGGAGGTCGTCCAGGTCGACCTCCTCCCTCTCGAACTCGTCCCTTCTGAAAAGAACAACGGTCCCGGCCTCGACCTCCCGGGGGCCCACCTCCGCCCTCACCGGGACCCCTTTCAGTTCCCAGTAGTGGAACTTCCGCCCGGGGCTGATATCTCTATCGTCCAACTCCACCCGGAAACCGTGTTCCTTCAGGAGATCGGCGACGTCGCCCGCCGCCTCCTTCACCTCCCTCCTGGCGCCCTTCTTGGGTATAGGGACCACGGCCACCTGTATCGGGGCGACCACGGGGGGCAGCACGAGACCGCTCTCGTCCCCGTGGATCCCTATGACGGCGGCTACGACCCTGTCGGAGACGCCGTAACAGGTCATGTACACGTACTCCGTCTCTCCCTCCTCGGTCTCGAAGGTGACCTCGAAGGTCTTGGAGAAGTTCTGTCCCAGCATGTGCACGGTGCCTATCTGGAGGGCCCTCCCGTTGGGCATGAGGGTGTCGAACGCTACGGTGTACTCCGCCCCGGGGAACTTGTCCCACTCGGGTCTCACGGAGGCGATGTACGGGATGCCCAGGGTATCGAAGAGCCAGGAGTATATCTCGAAGGCCTCGCGCACCTGCTCCTCGGCCTCCTCCTCGGTGGCGTGCGCCGTGTGGGCCTCCTTGAACGTGGTTATCTCCCTCATCCTGATCAGGGGCCTCGTGTGCTTGGTTTCGTACCTGAACGTGTTCACGACCTGGAAGATCTTGAGGGGCAGGTCCGCGTGGGACCTAATCCACAGGGCGAACATGGGGTATATCGCGGTCTCGCTGGTGGGTCTCAGGGCGAGGCGCTCGTTGAGTTCCTTCGTACCCCCGTGCGTCACCCAGTAGACCTCGTCCTCGAACCCGGCTATGTGTTCGGCTTCCTTGGACAGGTTGCCCTCCGGTATGAGGGTGGGGAAGAGGACCTCCTCGTGACCGGTCTCCCTGAGCTTCTTCCTCAGGAGCTCCACGACCCTACGCCTTATTTCGAACCCGTACGGCATCCACACGTACATTCCCTTGACCGGGTACCTCACGTCCATAACCTCGGCGCTCCTGAGAACCTCCGAGTACCACTCGGAGAACTCCATCCGTTAGTCACCCCTAGGGTGGTGAACCGTTGGCGGTGCCGAAGAAGCGGATGCAGTTCCCCCGGGAGGTGATGGTCGGATCGGACGTCCTCGACGACGCTCCGGAACTTCTGAGGAGCGTGGGGATTCCACCCGGCAAGGTCTCGCTGTTTTCGGGCCCCACGACCATGCGGGTCGCGGGAGAGCGCGTCCTCGAGGCGCTCGAGGACGCGGGGTACGAGGTGGAGACGCACGAGGTTACGGGGTCGACCGTGGAGGACGTGAAAAAGGCTTCGGAACACGTGGAGCGGGTTGAACCCGACGTGGTGGTGGCCGTGGGCGGTGGCAAGGTCATCGACGTCGCGAAGGTCTCCAGCCACAGGAACGGGCTCCCCTTCGTCAGCGTTCCCACGAGCGCTTCCCACGACGGCATCGCCTCGCCCTTCGCCTCCATACGCAGGGAGGGGAGACCGTACTCAGAACCGGCTCATGCCCCGCTGGCCGTGTTGGCCGACATCGAGGTCATACGGAACGCCCCCGAGCGTCTCCTCAAAGCGGGCGTCGGGGACGTGATATCGAACGTGACCGCGGTGAAGGATTGGAAACTGGCGCACAGGCTCAGGAACGAGCCCTTCAGCGAGTACGCCGCTTCCATGTCCAAGATGGCGGCCAAGATAGTCATGGACAACGTGAAGCCGATAGGGAAGTGCCTACCCGAGGGTGTGAAGAAACTCGTCCAGGCCCTCATCAGCGGAGGCGTGGCCATGAGCATAGCGGGTTCCTCCAGGCCCTGCAGCGGGTCGGAACACCTCTTCAGCCATGCCCTCGACGTGATAGCCGACAGACCCGCCCTCCACGGGGAGCAGTGCGGCGTCGGCACGATAATGATGGAATACCTACACGACGGGGACTGGAAGCGCATACGCGAGACCCTTAGGAGGGTCGGCGCCCCCACGACGGCCGAGGAACTAGGCGTCAGCGAGGAGGAAGTCATCGAAGCCCTGTGTAGGGCCCACGAGATCAGGCCCGAGAGGTACACGATACTGGGGGACAGAGGCCTCACGAGGGAGGCGGCGGAGAGGGTGGCCCGGGTCACGGGCGTGATCTAGTCCTCCTCGGACCTCTCCACCCTCTCCTCGAACACGACCTTCTCCACGTCGTCGCAGTGCTCCAGCAGGATCGCCGCCATGGAACCCTTGATCCTGGGCCACCTCTCGCCCGCCACGATGCCGTCGAAGGCGATCACCACGGTACCATCCTCGACCCTCACCTCGGCGGGTTCCAGGTCACCGTCCGTCAGGGTCTTCACGAGCCACTCAACCTTGTCCTCGACGTCCTCGAGCTCGTCCACCACCTCGATCTCGTACACCAACGTCTTTCCGGCAAGGGGATGGTTGAAGTCCACCACGACCCTACCTCCCTCGACCCGCAGGACCCTACCGACACCGTCCGGGGTGGCCACCATGGCGTCCTTCTCCAGGGACCCCTCCAGCGGACTTACCGCGTCCTTCGGGTAGGTCCTGACCTTACCCTTGTCCCGCTCCCCGAACGCTTTC
This sequence comes from Methanopyri archaeon, assembly GCA_013154335.1. Lineage (GTDB taxonomy): Archaea > JAADCQ01 > Methanopyri > Methanopyrales > Methanopyraceae > Methanopyrus. The sequence continues at coordinate 19,910 of JAADCQ010000038.1, read as the reverse complement.
TCCGGCGGGACCTCGACCTCGAGCTCTTCCCCGGGCTCCGCCTCCCTCAGGGCCTCGTCCACGGGCTCCCAGACCATGTCCGCGCCCGTGACCACCAACAAGGGACCGGGGGTGGCGTTGGACAGGTTCTCCTCCTCGATGACCTCCTCCCTGGTCGAGTCGAAAACTTCTCCCGTCTCCTTTACCCTACCCGTGAAGTGAATCAACAGGAACCTGCCCTCGCCGGACAACGTTCATCATCCCCTGAGCATGGCCTCGACGAGGAGGTCTACGGCTTCCTCCTCCGTGAGGCCCCTGGCCATTAGCGTTTCCACCTCTTTCCTCTCGATCGTACCCAGGGCGGCCTCGTGCGTGAGCCTCGCCCCCGGGTGGGAAACCCTCAGCTTTGGAACGCTCGAAACCCTCCCATCCCCTTTAATTATTTCCGAACACTCGACGTGACCCCTCACACCGTCGGCCTCGCCCGAGATCTCACCGACCACGTTCACCTCCGCGCCATCTATGGCCGCCGCCTTGAACTCCAAGGAGGCCCTCGCGTTCTCACCCACCAGACGTACGACTTCCTCGACGTCCACCACGTCCTCGTCGACGGCCTTCATGGCCGCGTCGGCCCTCACCACACCCCCCTCGTCCACGCGCATCCTCGAGATCCACTCCATCTCTCCGATCCTACCACGGGTTATCTTGAACGACGAATCGTACTCGGCCCCCGGCCCCACGTCCACGTCGTAAACAGCCCTCAACCTCACCCCGTTCTCCCCGTGGTAGTGAACGTCCGTGACCTTGAGGCTCGAATCCTTGTGGAGGATTATCTCGGCTTCCATCTCGTGGAGCACGTCCTCGGCGCGCGGAAACGAGCAGTGAGACATGAGGGATATCGAGGCTCCCTCTTCGACGATTATCCTGGTTATTATGCGCTGGACTCCCCTCTCCCACGGGATGCCCACGCAGAAGTGGACCGGCTCCTCGAACTCGTACCCGGGCAGGACCCTCAGCTCCGCTCGGACGGTCCCGTCCTCGGTCTCGGAGGATATTTCAAGGCCTTCGGCCTCCTTCACGTTCACGACCTTGTCCTCGATCACCACGATCCTGGGGGCGTCCGGCGAGGCGTGGAAGCCCGTCGGGGCGAACACGTCGTCCACGTTCAGTCCACCGGACACGGCTCCGTCCCCCCGCACACGAGGCAGTGCTGCACAACCCTCTTCGGGTCGCCCTCGTCGACGATCTCGCCCTTCAACATCAGGTAAGCCCTGTCGGCGACGTCCTCCACGAGGTCCCGGTTGTGGGTTATGAGGAGGACGGCGGCCCCTTCGTCCTTTATCGTCTTGATGATCTCGCCGAGGTCCTTCATCGAGGCCATGTCTATCCCGGCGTCGGGCTCGTCGAGCACGGCGACCCTGGGCTTCATCGCCATCACGGCGGCCAGCTCGACCCTCTTCCTCTCGCCTCCGCTGAGGTTCTCACCGCACTCCCTGTCCCAGTACTCCTTGGGGTCGAGTCCCACCCGGTAGAGGCACTCCTTGGCCCACTCCTCGTCCTTCGCACCCACGGACACGTACTCTCCCACGGTAAGACCTTCGAAGCGGGCGGGATCCTGCCAGGCGAGCGTGAGCCCGCGTCTGGCCCTCTCGTGGATCGGTAGGTCTATCACGCTCTCACCGTCGAGGAGGACGTCGCCCTCGAGGACCTCGTAACCCGAGCACCCCATGATCGTCTTGGCGAGGGTGCTCTTGCCGGACCCGTTGGGCCCGACGACGGCGACGATCTCGCCCTCCTCCACGTCGAGGGAGACACCGTCGAGTATCACGGGACCGTTCTCGGCCGCCACCTTCAGATCTTTAACCTCGAGCACTCCGCCGACCCCCACGAGGCGATGGTCCCGCGACCCGGGCCGAGGAAAGCCTTTCTCGGGCCGCCGATGACGGCCCGGCCCGCCAGCCCGGGACACGGGGGTGGCCGACCGGCCAGGATGGGATGAAGCCGGGTGCCGACACCCGGGTACAGCGCCTCCTCCTTATCAGCGCCATCCATTCGATCGCAGGGATGGCTCCCCATGAGGGTGAAGGGGTGCAGGATAGAACCGGAGGAACGCCTCCTGAAGGTCGTCGACGAGACCCCGTCGATCACAGAGGCTCCGGTGTGGGACAAGGTCTACCCGCACCATGAGTACGAGGAGGGGGTACTCGAGGAGATCGCCGAGGCCGTGTTCGACGTGCTTAGAGCCACCGAACTCTCGACGGTGTGCGTGGGAGTCGAGGGCATGGATAGCACCCTCTGCGCGGTGGCCGCGGCCGAGGCCTGCCAACGCTACGGTGCCAGGCTGGTCCTCTACACGGTTGGCTTCTATCCGGGCATGCCCACGGGACTCACCCACGCCCGCGTGTACAGACTCGCCGAGTTCATAAGCGAGAACTACCCCGAAATCCCGCTGTCCGTGGGGCACCTGGAGGTGGACCCTCCCCACGAGTCCAAGCGCGAACTGTGCCGGGCGTGCGGGTCGGTGAGGTTCGAGGCCGTGCTGGAGGCCTTCCCCGGGTCCTTAGTGATCGGAGGGGCCAACTTCGGCGAGGCCCCGCACCGAGCCTCCCTGGGTCCGTTCACGGAACACGAGCACGGGCTCGAATACAGACCGTTGATAGATCTCGCTCTCACCAAAGGTCACGTGGTCGCGGGGCTCAGGGAGGCGGGAGTGCATTTCCCGAGGTTCGAATGGTGGAAGAACGAGAGCGGCTGCGGGGTACGGGACCTCCTACTCGATGAACCGGAACCCGACGCCGTCGAGGAGACCGCCCGCATGAACGACGTGTTCCACTCGGCGCTCTCCGAGGGGGGAGCCCACTGTGGGTACCACTACGACACCGCGGTCGTGTTCAACGACGGATCGAAGGCCTACGTCGTCCTCATCCCGTTACCCTGGGGTTGGAACGCCGAGGCGCAAAGGGCGTTCGAGGGGGCCGTGAAGGCGTTGGAGGACGAGGGGTACGACGTCGAGATCGGGCTACCGCCGGTGGAGCCGGAGGATCCACCCGTGCGCAGCGTGTTCAAGAGGGCCAGGGCCCTCGGCATCATCGAGACGGGGTGGTGAAGGGTTGTGATACCGACCTCCCGACCCCTACTGGTCGAGACCGTGGAGCGGAGGCTAAAACAGGCGCTGGCATCGTCCTGCGTCCTCTGGGCCCTCGTGGCCGGGCCCGCCGCCGTCGTCGCCACGCTGTACGAGTCGGGCGGGCCTACCGTCGTCGAGATCACCCACTCCCTCAGGATCGACTTCACGATCACAGGGGGAGCCGTGCTAACGCTGCTCGTGTCCGTACTCTACATCAGGCTCACGGGCAACGCCCTCAAGAGGCTGGCCCGCACCACGTACGTGACACCGGGCATCTACGAACCTCTGCTCAAGTTCGTGGACATGACCTTACTCGACGCCGCGTTCACCTCCGTCACGCTCTTCCCACCGATAGCCGTCGTCCTCGACTTCATCGCCGCCCTCCTGAAGGACCTTCTGGGAGGGACCATCGTGCTACAGCTCGGTCCCAACCTGGGGATAGTCTTCATACACCACCCGTTCGTCTACACCGCGCCCTTCCTCCTGATGACGGGACTCGCGGCCATAGTCCTCCTCAGGGGATTGCTCAAGGCGAGATCCGAGCTTCTCGTCGGGAGCCCCCCTAGCAGCTTCAAGAAGAGGATAGACCGCGTGGTCACGGTGGCCCTGTTGAAGTACGCGTTCGCCATGATGGCCGCCGCCGTACCCTTCCTGAAGGGGCTGACACCCCCGCTCCCCGTCAAACCGAGGTAGGGGGATACGCGCCCGCCCTTGCGCAGAGGTAGGAGAGCCGAAGACATCGCGGCCTCCGTACTCAAGGACATGGGCTTCGAGATAATCGATAGAAACAAGAGGCTGGAGATAGACGGGGAGACCGTCGCCGAGATCGACATAATCGCGGAGAAGGACGGGGAGACCTACGCCGTCGAGGTCAAGGCCGGCACAGTCGGTGTCGATGCCATCCGCCAGGTGAAGATGATCTCCGACATAACCGGCTACAAGCCCATGGTCATGGGGCGGAGGATCCACCCCTCAGCCGAGGTCCTGGCCAAGAGGTTCGACGTGGAGATCCTTGAGTTCCCGGAGTACGTCGAGGTCGAACCCGCCGACGAGCTAGCCTCCTACATGGGGGACGAACTTTCCTCGAGGATCCTAGCCCTACTCGCCGCCGCCTCGGACACCGATTGGAGGGACCTGGCGGCCGCCCTCAAGGGCGACCTGAAGAAGGTCACCAGGACCTTCGGGGTACGTGACGGGGAGGACGCGAGAAACCTGGCCAAGGCGCTTTCGTTCCTGAAACTGATGGCGTGCGAGACCATAGGGGTCGTGAAAGGCGTCGAGGGCGACGAGGCCGTCATCGAGATGGACCCGAGGGTACCCTTCCCCGACTCCACCGCCCTAGTCGTCGCCAACAGGTACGGGACACCGATCATCGCCCTGGTCGAACCCGAATCCTTCGGCAAGCACAGGATCAGGGTCACGGTGTGGGAAGGGAGCTTAGAACCCGGGGACCGCGTGGTGGCGGTCCTACCCTTTTGACCGAATCACCCTGGAGAGCGCCTCCCTGAGCTCCCTCCTCACCGCCTCCTCCACATCCATCCCATGCAGCGGATGGGGAGGGGACAGGGCCGCGGTCAGGACGCGGCACCTGGAATCCATCAGGACCGTCATCGCTCCAGACCCTGGGACACCGAGCCTACCCCTGGCTATAACGACGTCCGCGTCCGTCGCCTGAACACCCATGACCGCCTTGAAAAGGGCGGGACAGGGGGTAGCGTCCGCCATATCGGTCGGTAGATCCGCCGGTCTAGCCTCCCTCATCCCGAACTCCCGAAGCACCTCGTTCACGGCCTTCACCTTCTTCTCGTTCGACGTCACCACGACCAAGTCCTCGGCCTCGAGGAGCGTCCTGGCGACGGTTTCTACCTCCTCCCTTTTGTCCCCCATCCTCCTACCGAGAGCGGACTCCCAAAGGGCCCCACGTACCGCCTCGCTCAACCGCATACCGTCATCGCACCCGTCTCCTCCGCCAACCTCTCGGCTATCCCCGGCATCACCGCGGTGACCACGGCCACATCCGCCTCCTCGACGGCCCTACGATCGTCACCGGAGGCGCCCCTGACGTTGGCGTCCAACTCCTCGTCCAACAACCTGACGGTGGCCCTCTCCACCCACGCGTCCGGATCGCTGATTATCACCTCATCGATGCCCAACTCGTCCAGCCTGAGCGCCAGCCCCCACGCCGGGAACCTACCTCCCAACAACGCCACCGACTCACCCTCCTGGACAACCCTCTCGGCGACGTCCTCCACCGAAGGAACCTCCTCCCGAAGTTCCTCGGCCGCCCTGGTCCTGAGACTGCCCACCCAGTGAACGTCCCCTATCGGCACACCCGCGACGGCTTCCGGGTACAACAGGTCCTCGCCCAGGAACAACGCCGCCCTCGTGACACCCTCCAACTCCGTCCAACCCGCCGGGACTTGCGTGGCACCGTACCTGCGTCCCAACACGTCCTGCATGATCGCCATGACCTTCGGGAGCCCGAACTTACCCCTCCTGGCCGTCCCGGGCCTGTACCCTACCATGTACCCGTGATGGTTCCTAGGGAACCCCGATATCGCACCGTTCAACCCGGCCCGAAGACCGACCCTGAGCTCGTCCTCGTACGCACCGTTCGTGACGACGACCTTACCCGGCGCCAGGATGCGGGCCGCCACCACGGCCACCCTGAACGCGTGGAGCCTATCCCTGGCCCTGTTGAACGGACCACCCTCTATCGCGAGGTGATCCACCTCGAGGTCGTTGACGGCGGCGTCCAAACCGGCCGCGAGCTCCGATCCACCGTCCGCCACGTGAACTATCGCCCCGACGCCGGCCCCCGCCTCCCTCGCGACCTCGGCCACCTTCCTCATCTCGTCCAGTGGGGCGGCGTGGGACTCCGCGTCCTGACCCCCCTCGCCCGCCACGTTGACGCATATCGACGAGGCCAACTCGGCCCACTCACGCAGGTCCTCACCCTGCTCCTCCTCCTTGTCCACGAGACGCCTGTGGATCCTACCCCTGGGACACTCCTTGAACGGGGGCCCTTCTAGGTAACACGTTCCCTCGCACGCGGTGATGTCCCGCGGGAACCTCATGGGACCGTTCTCTCCGATGTGATCGATGTCTATCGGACCCTTGACGTCCCGTCTTATCTCCCGCATGAACTCGATCGGTCTCATGCCGTGGGCCTCGGCCACATCGGCCACGGCGTACGCGCAGATGTGGAGGGGAAAACCCGCCCTGTCGGCTATCTGAGCGTTTGCCTTCAGGACCTCGGGCGAGTAATCGGAGGCGCAAGGGCCCACGTCGATCTCTATCAGGTCGCACCCCATCGGGAACGTCCTGAGGTTCTCACCCAGCGCCTCCAGCTCACGATCGCCCAGGGAGTCCAGTTCCTCGACGAGCTCGTACGGGTCCACCTCTCCAGAGTAGGCCATCCTCTTCAGTTCAAGTGCCTGGTCGAGCGAGTCCGCGGCTTCGAGCAGGATGTCGCGCAAGCCTCGCCTCCCCCGGTCCTGAGCTCGGGTTCGAGACCGACGGACCTCACCAACTCGACTACCCTCTCCAGGTTACCCGTCCTAGGGTTCCCCACTCCCTTCACCTCGTGGGGATGGTTGTCCGGGATGACCGTCGCCAGGTTATCGGCCCCCGCCATGAGGGCGACCTCGACCTCCTCCGGCCCTATGGTCGGGGTGGGGGCCGTGATCATGACGTCCGGGTACGCCAGCCTCGCGACGGCCATGACCTTCGCCTGCTCCAACAGGGGACACCTCGGGTGATCCTCCATCGGCGTGCCCGGGTAGGGGTTGAACCCCATGACCGGGATCTCGGCCAGGGTGTCGAACCTGGACAGGAAACGCAGGTGTTCCGCCCTATCCCTAGGACTCTCCCCGATGCCGACCAGGAGACCCGAGGATAGATCTATACCGTACCGGCACACGAGCTCGCACACCTCGAGCCTGGCCTCGAAACTATCCCCCGGCTTGAGCCTCCGAAACAGCTCCCTGTTCACGGTCTCGAGGTTGCAGCACACGGTCTCGACACCCAACCTGGCCAGTTCCGCGATGGTTCCCTCGGAGAGGTCGGGGCCGAAGTTGATGAGAAGCTCTAGGTTCGTGTTCTCCTTCACGGCCCTAGCGGCCACTACGGCGAGCTTTCCACCGTCCCCGCGGTACGCCCCAGAGCACGAAACCCTAGGGATACCGGCCTCCTCGATGGCCACCGCGGCCTCCGCTATCTCGTCGTAATCCCTCTCGAAGGGCTTGTAGTAACCCTCGGGGGACGTCCCGGCCGCGAACCCGCAGTAGGCGCACTTGGGTTCTATCCTACACACGTTGGTGACGTGGATAGTGGACGTGAGCTTGACCTTCGGGCCCCTGTGCGCGAGCTTCTCCTCGAAGGCGGCCTTGAAGAGATCGTGGACGCGGGGCGGTTTGGCCCTCAGGAGGGTCTCGAGGGCTTCGAGGGACGCCCGCGGTCCGTCCTTCCTAACCTCCCTAAGCGCCCTCTTGAACCTCATATCCTGAGACCCTCCACCGGGTGTTCTGGTCGTACGAGACTGACGGGTACCGGGAGGTCCGAGTCCAACTCCGAGGCCAACCTCTCCAGGCCCGGGATCTCGGTGGCCGCGTGGGTCGCGTCCACGCACGTGACCCCGAGCACACGGGCGAGGAGGGCGGTCCTGTGGGTCATGTCACCCGAGACCAAGGCGTCGGCCCCGACGTCGTGGGCCAGCTCGACGAACCTCGGATCCGAGAGGCCGAACCCCGACACGACCAGGACCTCCTCGACGCGACCCTCACGGGGCCCGGCCACGCGGAGTTCGGGCGGGTTCAACGCCCACCTGACGGTCCTCAACAGGTCGTCGACGTCCCCCTCGAAACGACCGGCGGCCGCCAACCTGTGCGGTTTCCTGACGTGCTCCAACCCCAGCGCCTCCGCCAACGCCTCCACGGCCGCGGCCGCGTCCCAGTTGGAGTGCCACACCACCACGGGTGACCCTATCCTCTCGAGCACGGGCTCGGGGACGGGGTGATGGGACACCACGAGGACGCCCGGGCCTCCCGCGTCGGGCCCGGGATCCAGGTGCACCTCGACGGCTTGAACGTTTTCCTCCGGAGAGCCCTTGACCAGCCCCACCTCGTCCCCCTCGACGGCCAACTCGGACGGGGCCAGTTCCTCGAGGAGTTCCAGGACCTCAGCCACGGTGACGGACCTCGAAGTCGATCTCATCCAGGACTTCCCCGAGTACCGCGTCGGGATCTGCCGATCCCTTGATCTGGGACACGGTGAGGGCGGGGGTGGTCACGGCCTCCTCTATCGCCACCTCGGGCCTGCCCCTGACGAAGATGTACCTCTCGAGGTTGACCACGTTAGGGACCGCGTACAACACCCCGTCGACCTCCTCCACCCTGCGGGCGGCCTCACGCACGGCGCCGACGGACAGTGTCATCGTACCCGAGGTCTTGGCCTCGAAGGGGCACGATCCGAGCCTCAACTCGTAGGCCTCGGGCGCTATGGAGAGACGCTCCTCCGTGTCGTCCACGTCCGCTATCTTCGGATCGCGCACGTTCCCCAGCGGGTTCTCGACCACGATGACGTCCGGCTCGAAGGACTTCAGAACCTCGGGTTCGACGCCCCCAAGCCCCGTCAAATCGATGACGAAATCGAAGGCACCGCTGGGTGGGATGTGCGTCATGTAGACGTCAAGGTCCAGTAATCGTAACAATTCGCGTAACGACACCTCCTCGTCGTACACGGTCACGTGGACGCCGGTCCTGTCCACGAGCTCCTTCACGAGGAACACGCCTGTCAGGTACAAACCGACGACGAGCACGTCGCCGGACGGTTCCACGCCGTCGAGCAGGGCCTTCGCCTTCCTCCTACCTATCTCGCTGACCACTGCCCAGTAGGACCTCGTGTGCACGGTTTCCGTGAGGTCGGTGATACCGTGCTCCCTCAAGCCGGTCAGCCCTGCCCGGGAAGGGGTGAGGGTGGGAAAAAGGGGTGCGGGGCTTCACTCGCCCTTCTTCGAGTACTCCTCCAGCACCTCGAGGGCCTTCGGTAGCAGGCCGGTGTCGGCCAGCGGTCCGAAGTTCATGGAGTCGGCGGTGTTCGTCAGGGCCGCCGGGTCCAGCGCGCCTTCCAGCTTGTCCAAGCCCTCCTCCTCCATGAACTTGGCCATCATCTTCAGGGACTCGACGGCCATGTTCTGAACGAAGTCCACGGGCGCCCCGAGTATCTCGGTACAAGCGTCCCTGAACGTCAGCAGACCGGCGTACACGATGGCCGTAACTGCGCTCGCCATGTCGCACACCGGGCCCAGCAGGTAGCCCGGGACCTTGAACGCGACGCCCCTCGCTTCCTTACCCAGCTCGTACACGGCCTCCACGACTTCCTCGTCCGCGTAACCCTCGGCGATGAACACCTGACCCTTGTGCTCGGGCACCGTGGCCGGGTGGTAGGAGGTCACCTGCAGGTCGTCCCTGCCGAAGTCCTTCACGAACATCTCGTAGAACTGCCTGGCCGGGATCGTACACGTGTTGGCCACGATGCAGCCCTCGGGGATGTCGTCGATTATCTTCTCGAAGATCTTCGGCTGAACGCCGCCCTTGGGCAGCCAGGAGATGATCATGTCCGCGTCCTCGACGGCCTCCGAGTCGTCCGTCGTGGTGACGATGTTGAGCTTGTCCTCCATCTCCTCCGGCGTCAGGAAGTGGATGGCTCCCTCGGGCGGTTTCGGTACCTCCTCGGCGATCTCTTTCACGTACTCCCTGATCTTCGGCATCACGTCCTCCGGATCACCCTCCAGGTGCGCCTCGATGAACTCGTCCAGGCTGACGCCGCAGTCCTCCTCGATGTCGACGACCGTGAAGCCGTCGGAGTCGAACACGGGATCGGAGACGACGACCTCATCGACGTCGCAGATGTTCTTGAGCTCGGCGGCGTACGTGACGCTCGAGTGCGTCAGGGCCGCTTCCTTTATCCCGGTCTGGTCGGCGACCTCACAGGCCCTCTTGAACGTGGTGATACCGGTGGCCGCGTGGGTCCTCCAACAACCGGCTCCCAGTATGGCGATCTTGTTGATCTCCACCATGGGGGATCCACCCCGTTGACGAACGCCGGCGGGCGGCTTTGTTAAAAGTCGCACTTAAAGCGACGCCGAAAGTCCTTTAAACCCGGAAAAACCCTTCCGGGGAGTTCGACGCGCTTGATACGCATAGCCACGGCCGAATGCTTCACCCACGGGTACGTCGGACGCGAGATACACGCCTCCGCGAGCGGGTACGAGGGGGAACTCGGCGCCGACGTCATAGGCACGGACCTAAAGGGCCGCGCTTCCCTCGTGGCCTCCTGCTTCATACCGACGATCTCCGGGCTCCGAACGCTCCTCGGTCTGGAACCACCGGAGCCCGACGAGGTGACCCCGTCCGGGGCGAAGGCGTACCGTGAAGAGACCGACAGAAAGGTCGCCGTCATGATGGCCAGGGCGGTCAGGGAGAGGACCGGGGCGGACCTCGGCGTGGGAACCACCGCCGGAATAGGGAGGGGGGCCATCGCCCTGGACGACGGCGAGGTAACCGTCGTGGCCAGGACCGACGTGGAGGCCAACCTACTGAAGCCGGACGAGAGGATACTCAGGAGACAGAGGCAGGGGATAAAGCGGGCCCTGCTCCTCGTCAGGGAGTACGTTCTAGGCGACCTGGAGCGGTTCGTGGAAGGTGTCGAATGGGCGGAGAAGATCAGGGGTTAGCGACGATGATAGTCGTCGTCGGTGCGGGGAGCGCCGGGAGGTCCGCGGCCAGGCTCCTCAACCACCTCGGGGCCGAAGTCGTGGTCACCGACCTGAGGAAACCCGGTGAGTTCACGGGAGAGGAACGCGAGTACCTGGCCATCCTGGAAAGGGAGGGCGTGGAACTCGTACTGGGCGAGCACCCCCCGGAACTCTTCGACAGGGCCGACGCCGTCTTCGTGTCCCCCGCGATACCGAAGGACGCCCCGGTCATGAAGCTCGTCGAGAGGGTCCCGGAGAGGATCACGGTGAGGGATATCGCTCACGCGTTGGGGAAGCTCTTCCCGGTCCCCTGTATCGGCGTGACCGGGACGAACGGCAAGACGACGACCGTGTGGGCGCTCTCCGCGGCCCTCGAGGGCGCCGGGTACGACGTGTGGAGGTGCTCCTCCCTGGACAGGCACCTGGTGATCGAGGCGATAATCGACGGGGTGATCACCGGCGAGGTCGAGGGACACGACGTGGCCGTCCTAGAACTCCCGCACGGAACGCTGAGGATGGCGGCCGGGATCCGTCTCGACGTCGGGGTCCTGACCAACGTGAAACCCGAGCACTTGGACGAGTTCGGGGGTTCCTTCGAGAAATACCTCGAGAGGAAACTCACCATCCTGGAGATGGCCGACGAGAGCGTGGTCGGGTGGGATTGCGAGAACATCAGGGAAGCCCTCGAGCCCGGCGAGGTCGTCAGGTACGGGGTCAGGAGGTCCGACGTCGAGTACAGGGGGCGGAAGGAGGGGAACGCGCTGATCGTCGAGGGACCGGACGTCGAGGTCGAGGTGGTTCCCTTCAGGTTGGTGGGGTACTACGTCGAGAACTGCACCGGGGCCGTGGCGGCCGCGTTGGAGTTCGGGGCCGACCCCGCGGGCGTCGAGGAGGGTCTCGCCAGGTTCGAGGGTGTTCCGGGTAGGATGGAGTTCCTCGGGGACTTCTCGGGGCGTGTGGCTTACATGGACGCGGCACACAACGAGGATGGGTTGGAGGCCACCCTCCCGACCTTCCGGAGGCTGGCGGACGAGAGGGGCGGTAGGCTCCTTCTGGGGATCGACAATCCCGACACGGTGACCGAGCGTAACAAGCTCGAGATAGGCAGGATAGCGGGCCGGTACGCGGACGTCGTGGTGGCCTCCGCGAAGAACGAGACCCTCGAGAGGATAGACAGGGAGGCCGCCGAGGAGGTCGCCAAGGGTGCCGAATCGGAGGGTTGCGAGGTTCACGTGGTCGACACCGTGGAGGAGGAGGCGGAGCTCCTGGCGGCGCTCTCGGAGGAGGGGGACGTGATCCTTCACGTCGGCCCGGGCGTCGTCAACGCGTACGAGAGGGTCAAGCGCGAGTTCCTAAAGGGTTTGGAATCCGTGCTCGGTGGGGGATGACGACATGCACCTCCGCCGAGGGCGACCGTGACGACAGGACACCGTACCGACCCCCTCGGGGAACCCGGATTGAGGGCTCCCGAGGAGACACCGAGACGCGGTCCCTTCCTCCTAGCCAGGGTCCTATGCACGCTGGAGGGGTTGAGGACGCTCAGGGTCAAGAGGGTAGTGGCCAGGTACGACGTCCGTATCGAGGGGGAGGGAACGCCGGAGGAGCTGGACGAGAAGGTGCCTCCGGCGGGTACCGACGGTCCCCCGGGGCCGAACGGGATAGAGGTGAGGGGGATGGGGTTCTCCCTGGGTGTCGACTCGCTGAGGCGCGCGTTGAAGGTCGTCAGGACAGCCGACGTCGTCCTCGGGTTCGACGTGAGGATAAGGGAAAGCTTGGACGTGGAGTACGTGAGGGACGATACGGTACCTAGGTTCGAGGTCAGGGGAGTGCTGGCCGGTTCGGATGCCGGCTACGTGGCGGTGGGGTACGGAAAGGACGTGCCTCTGGTCCGACCTTTCCGACGTCCGTTCGTGTTCGGGGGGACCGTGGGGGAAGAACCGTTTAGGAACCTCTTCAGGGCCCTGCGAGAGGCGGACTCGCTGAGGGGATGACTCAGAAGAAGGCGTCCAACGTCTCCTGCTTACCCGTCCTCTTGAGCTCGTGAACGGCCCTTCTGAGCCTTTCCACGGCCCTTCTGACCCTATCCTCCGAGAAGTCCCTCTCCTCCACGAGGAACTCCACTATGCCCTCCTCGTCGGGTTCCCTCCATTCCAACTCGTAATCGTCGGTCACCTCGGGCTCCAGGAACAGCTTCTTGATCTCTTCGACGGGGGCAGGGAGGCTCTCCTCGATCTTCCTCCAGATCTCGGTGTCCTTCAGGTTCTCGATGGACCCGTACTTCCTGATCAGGGACAGCGCCCTCTTCGGGCCTATCCCGGGCACGCCGTCCGGGTTGTAATCGGTACCCAACAGGATGGCGACGTCGACGAGTTGCTCCCGGGATTCGAGGCCCAGGTCCTCCAACACCTTGTCCAGTTCCAGGAGCTCCGGCTTCACCTCGACCTCCTCGCCCGAGGGTAACCTCCTCTTACCGACGATCGTGAGGTTCCTGACCAGTCTGGGACTCCCGAAGAGCAACGAGTCGTAATCCTGGCTCCCCGCCGCCCATACGTCCCCTTTCCTGGCCATGTAAGCGCACTGAGCTTCGCCTTCCGAAGGGGCTTGGACCCAGGGTACCCCCATGAGGTCGAGGAGTCTCTTCGCGTCCTTCACGATATCCTCGTTCAACCTCACGACCTGTCTCGCGTACTTCTCGCGTTCTTCCTTGGTCTTGGCCCGTCTGAGTTTTCGCTCCGCCTCTTCCTTCCTCTTCTCCCTCATCTTCAGGGTTCTACGCTTGAGCTCGGGGGGCTCCCCGTCGAAAACGTAGACGGGCTTGACGCCTTCCTCCATCAGGTTGACGGTCCTGTACAGTAGACCGTTCAGGTGGCTGGTTATCCTGCCCTTGGAATCCATCAGCGGCCTCCCGTCCTTAAGGATGGAGGTGAGGAACTGATAGAGGGCGTTGAAGGCGTCGATGGCTATCTCCCGACCGGTCAGCACCTTGAAGTCTATCTCCCGGGGTTCCAGAAGCTCTCGCAGCCGTGCGACTCCCATGGAAGGACGGCCCCCTCATTCGGGGGCGCCGGTGGCGTCCCTTCTAACGTCTCCGAACTCGGTTCCGATCAATTCCTCGGCCCAGAACACGGGGCCGTCCCTGCAGACCAGGAGACCGTCACCCAGGGCGCAGGACCCGCACACTCCCTCGCCGCACTTCACGTACCTGGTCAAGCTCACTTGGCAGGGAACGCCTTCGCGGGTGCATATCTCGACCACTGACTCGAGCATCGCTTCGGGACCGCAAGCGTAGACGATGTCCGCTTCCTCCAAGAGGTCCGGTAGGATGTCCGTCGGGAAGCCCTTCGTTCCCTCGCTTCCGTCTTCCGTGGTCACCAGGAACTCGTCCGAGAACGCCTTAAGATCGTCCTTCCTGGGCAGTCTACCGGCGTCCGGTCCCCCGAGGATCGAGGTGACGTGAATCCCCCTCTTCGACAGCTCCTCGGCCAGCGGAACGAGGGGAGCCACCCCGGTACCGCCCGCCACGATCACGGCCCTTGGTCCCCTGATCTCGAAGTGACGCCCGTAGGGTCCCCTGACCGTGACGATGTCACCGGGTTCCAAACCCGAGCACGCCTCCGTGAAGGGCCCCACCACCTCCACCGTCAGGATCAACCTGCGATCGTCGCCTCCGGAGAAGGCCATGGGTTTCTCGTCGACGCCGGGGATCCCGAGCATCAGGAACTGACCGGGTTTCCAGGACAGGGGTTCCCCCGTCTTCAACTCGAGGATCACGGTGTCCCTGCACTCCTCCCCCACGTCGAGTACCTCCGCGGGGATCGGCATCATGCCCAACCCAGCCTCCTGAGGGCCCTTTCGTACGAGTCTAGGGCGGCTCCGATGGCTTCTTCCCACGTCAACTCGAGCTCCTCGAGGAGGCGTTCGGTTTCGAGGGCCACCTCGTGGAAGGTCCTGTCGCGGGTCGCGGTTCCCATTTGAACGGCTTTGGCCCCGGCCATGAGGAACTCGACGACGTCCCTACCCTTGGATACGCCCCCGACGCCGATTATCTCGACGTCGTCACCTAGGTGAAGGGCCACGTCGGCCACGATCCTCAAGGCCACGGGCTTGAGCGCGGGGCCGGATATACCCCCCACTCCCGCACCGAGTACGGGGGACCTAGTGGTGGGATCTATCCTCAGCCCTGGGCCCAACGTGTTGACGGCCGTGAGGGCGTCCGCCCCCGCGTCCACGGCCTTTTCGGCGACTTCCAAGAGTGTCCTCCTGTCCACGTTGGGGGTGAGTTTAACCGAGACCGGGACGTCGACGCTAGAGACGACCGCGGATACGACTTCTTCCACGGCGTTAGGGTCCGATCCCAACTCGGCCCCCATCCCGGCGCCGGCGTGCGGGCAGGACACGTTGATCTCGACGCCGTCGGAGACCTCGCTCAAGGTCGCGGCGACACGGGCGAACCCGTCGGGATCCTCCGCCGACACGCTGCAGTACACGGGGACCTCGGGGTACGCCTCCCTGAATGATGATACCTCCTCGGCCATTACCTCGGGACCTGGGTTGGGTAGCCCCATGGCGTTCATGGCGTACCCTTCCTCGTCGACGAGGTCCACGTAACACGGGCCGGGGTGTCCGGGTCTGGGGTCTGGGGTCACGGTCTTCGTGAAGATCGCGGAGGCGCCCATGGAGGCGGCGGTCATCATCCCGGGGGCGTTGGATCCCAGCACGCCCGACGCGCACGCGACGGGATGCTTCCACTCGGATCCCAGGACCTCCAACGGCGCCTTCACCCTAGGAACTTGATCTTGATGCTGACGACGTCGTCCAGGGCCCTGTCGATGTAGTCGAGGCATCGTTCCATCTCGACCAGGATGGGGATCAGCTTGTCGTTCGGGTTGGAGAACATGAACTCGCGTATCTCGTTCCGCACGTCCTCCTCGAGTTTCCTCGTGTCCTCGGCTATCTCGGCGGCCTTCTCCACGTCTTCATCGAGGGTGACGACGGCCGTTTTGAGGCCCTCCACGACCTCCTTGAGGCGAGAGACCAGGCCCTTGAGGTCCTCGGGGATCTCCTCGAGGGCGGCCATCATGGAGACGAGTGTGAGCAGTACCTCGGTCGCGCGCCTCACGTTCTCGGCCAGGGAGAGGAGTTCCTCCTTGACCGCGGGTACCAGCGGACCGTCGCTCATGGCTTCTTCGACGCGATCCCTCGCCTCGACGACGTCCTCGGACAGTTCTTCGACCTCCTCCTCGGCGCCGTCCGCGTTGCCGTCGCCGACGATGGCTTCCAGGAGTTTGACCGCGCGTTCGAGGTCCTCTACCTCCCTTCTGAGGCACTCCAGGGCCTCCCGTCCGGGCTTGGTGCTGGGCCTGAACAGCAACCCTCGTCATCCCCAACGCGTCAGGTGAGGTGGAGGTAAGCGTGAACGGCCAGGTAGGAGATGAGCGCGGCGCTGGCCGGGCTGATCGCCCACGTCAGCGCCATCCTCTTTATCACGTGCGTGTTAAGGGAGCCCCTGGACAGTCCGACGCCTATCACCGCGCCCGACGTGGTCTCGTTGATCGATAACGGGAGGCCGAGGACGGATCCCAGGTGGGTGGTCACCGCCGCGGCGACCTGCGCGGAGAACGCCGTGGGTGGGTCCAGCTGGGTTATCCTATGACCGACGGTCTCGATCACCTTGTTACCCGCCGTGAGCGCTCCGAGCGCTATCGTGATACCGCCCAGGATCGAGGCGGTTCTGACGTCGAGGACGCCGGACAACACCAGCGGTACCACGGCGTTGGCCGCGTTGTTGGCCCCGATGGAGTAGGCCACGTAGCACCCCGAGAACGTGAGGGCGATCCTGAATATCCTCTCGAGCTCGGGTAGGGACCTCTTCCCACGCCTTATCCAGGCCGTGAAGGCGCGGGATACCAGGAAGGCCACGATCCCGGCGGCGGTGGGCGCGAGGATCCAGGCGGAGATTATCTCGACGGTCTTCCCCCAATCGACTGGGGCGTTGAGGGCTAGACCGGCGCCGATGATGGATCCTACCGTGGCTTGGGTCGTGGAGAGGGGTATCCCCGCCGCCACGGCCGCGTGGCACCAGACGGCGGCGACCGCCACCACTATGGCCGCGACCACGGCGTCCATGTGGGTTTTGACTATACCGTGTCCAAGGGTCTTCACCACCGCGCCTCCCTCGAGGGCGGCCCCGAGCGTGGCCATGACGGCCATCATAAGGACGGCGCGTCTCACGGTTATAGCGCCCGCTCCGACCGCGGTCCCCATGGCCGCCCCGGCGTCGTCCGCACCTATCGTCCACCCCATGTACACGGACGGTATCCCGGTGACGATGAGCTTCCAGGGGTCCACACACTCCTCCCCTAGCCCTCGGCTCGGCTCTCCGTCTTCACCACTGAAGTTCCGACTGGGGCTGCCTCGTCATCGGGCCGATATAATAGCGATTCTCGATTCGATAACCGTAATGGTATCACCGGTTGGGGGAGCGGGGCTCTTCCCTAAGGGGACCGCCTCATCACGCCCTCAGAAGGGGTGAATACAGTCATCGCCCCGAATTCGATGCGATGGAAAGGGGGGCTCGGAGCGGGAGTAAATCGTCACGGCCTCAAGGCTCGGTTAGCGAAACGCTCCTCACGGCCCCGAGGGTTCACCCTTGGTACTCCGCGACGATACCCACGTGGTCCTTCTCGTAAGGCTCCAGGTCTATGACCTCCAGGACCTCGAAACCCCTCTCCTCCAGTTTCCTCTCCTCGTCCCTGAACACCTCCTCCGGCTCCTTCGTCACGTCGATGCTCCTGGCCTTGATAGCGATGATACCGTAACCACCGGGCCTCAGGAAGGCCTCCGCGTTATCGGCGAGAACCTCGGCCTGCTTCGGCTGCGCGATGTCCTGGTAGATCACGTCCACCTGCTCCACCAGCGGGGCGTAACCGTGGGGTTTCGTCGCGTCCCCCAGTATCGGCACCATGTTCGGGCGCTTCTCACACACCGGGATCAACTCCTGCATCATCCTCGAGGCGAACTCCACGCAGTACTCTATCCCCGACTCCTTGATGATGTCCGAAACGTGCGACGGCGTCGTACCGGCCGCCGCGCCCAGGTAAAGGACCGTGGTACCCTCCTCGAACGGGAAGTGCTCCATCCCGTTCATGATCATCGCGGCGAGCTTGCTCCTCCTCGGCTCCCATACCCTGTACTCCTTCCCGTCGTACTCCACGAGCCTCTCGCCGTACACCTGGTGACCGGGGACCAGGTTCTCGGTCGCGGGCTTCTTCGTCCCGTCCTCGAATATCGCCCAGTACACGCCCTCGAACTTCTCGTGGGGCTTGATCTCCACCTCGACCATGAGCGACACCCCCATCCTCGTCTCGAGAAGAGGGAAACATATGCCTTTCAACGTCTACGGTCGCGTCTGCGCGACCTCCTGGCCCTCCTCCTGTCGCGCCTGGTCCTCCTACGGCTCGGACGCCTCCTCGGCGGACGACGACCCGACGGCCTACCCGGACCCCTACCCCTCCTCCTGGGCGGCTTCGGGTACTTCTCCTTGATCTCCTTCACCCTCTGCTCCAACTGCCTCTTCAGCTCGTCACCCCTGTACTCACCCGTGTAAGCGTCGATCCTCGCGGCGATCGCCAGCTTACCCGCCAGCGCCCTGGCGATCTTACCCCTCTGCCACCACGGGCTCCTGTGGATCAACGGGTGCTGGAAGATCACACCGTGCTTGGGCGGCTTCGTGCCCTTCGTCAAGTGCCTGAACAACGCCTTCTCCGCACCCAACAGCTGGATCGTGCTCGCCGGCAACCTCGCCATCTCCTTGATACCACCGGCGAGGGCTATCAACCTCGCACCGATCAACGGACCCACCAAGGCCTTCACGTTCGGCGCCACGTCGTCCATCGACTCGTCGATGTACCTCGCCATCTCACGCCTCGCCTCGTACAACTCGCACGCGATCTCCGCGATCCTCTGAACGGCCGCCAAGTCCTTCTCGTCCATCTCCGCACCCATCGAGTCCTTCGCGGCCTCCTCCAGCTTCTCCGCCAGGTGGTCCGGGAACTCCGGCAACACCTCCTTGATGTTGTCGAACGTGAAATTATCCCTATGACCCAACTCCGAGACCAACTTCACGAAGTCCTCGTGCCTCTTCACTATCTTGTTTATCTCAGGGAAGTGAATACCGTACCATTCCCTAACCCTATCGGTCAGAATGTTCAAGATCCTATCTATATCGTCTATAGTGTTAATAGCCTGGATAATCATCTGATCCCTTTCCTCGATGGTCTCCCTAACCTTCTCCTTCGACAGCTTCAAACCTACCTGATACACTATCTCCGCGTACTCGTCCTCGTCGGACACGAACCCCACCTCGACCGCTATCTCACGGGCGCGCTCCCTGAACATCTCACCCGCCAGGTTCGGGAACTCCGTCACTATCTCCCCGTCGAACACGCCCTCCAACCTCTCCTTCTCCGCCTTCGGTCCCTCGAAGTTCACAACGTCCGCGTCCAACCTACCGAGGAGCTCCTTCTCCTCCTCGAGGACCTCTCCCTTCTCCCGCGAGATGAGCCTCTTCACTATCTCCTCGGGATCCGCCGGGAACAGCTCGTAGTCGACGAGCTCACCCTCCTCATCGAACGCGTACACACCGGTGAAGTTCTCGGTCACGTACACGGCCATGAGCTTCCCTCCCCCTCCGCGCCCGCGGGCGGCTAGATCAAATAGTTTAAGATGACGAGAAGGCCCGGGGGCCTTAACGATGCGGAACGTGATAATCGCCCTCGCCGTCGTCCTCCTACCCCAAACCCCCGCCCTCGCCGACGCCCTCCCCATAGTCCCGACGTCCGGCCTGCCCCTCCAGGTGGGGCCTTCCCACGACGCCAACTACTACGTCCACCCCGTGCCCGACCCCGACGGGAACGTCATCGCCTACGAGGCGATCGTGAAGGGGTCCTCGGGTTACGCGGTGGTGGCCGTGCCCGCGGACGCGAAGATCGAGAAGGCTGGCGCCCTGGACTTGGAGAAGGCCCTCGAGGTCTGGAAGAAGCGCGGTCA
>JAADCQ010000051.1 GCA_013154335.1 Methanopyri archaeon | reverse complement strand
TGCGGCAAGCCAGACACCAAGCTCGTGAAGGAGGACAGACAGTGGATCCTCAAGTGCGAGGCCTGCGGAGCCTGGTCCTCCGTCCGGAGGCTCTAACATGGGCCGCGTGTACGTGAACGTGTTCGGCACCGAGGACACCGTGGTCGTCGCCCTCTGCGACGAGGACCTCCCCGGCCGCGTCCTGAAACACGGCGACCTGGAGGTGGAGGTGGAACCCAGGTTCTACGTGGGTGAGAACGTCACGGAGGACGAGGCCCTCCGCGAACTCGAACGGGTGATAGAGGAGTACCGACACGAGAAGACCGTGGCGGTGAACGCGCTGGGCGAGAACGCGTGCCGGGTGGTGATCCGAGCCGGCCTCGCCGAACACGACGACCTCGGGGACATAGCCGGGGTACCCCACGTCCAGGTTTACCTCCTCCCCAGGGAGTGAGACCGTGCTACTGTGCACCACGGCCCCTGGAGTGGAAGACGTCTGCTCGAGGGAGCTGGAGGAACTGACCGGCAGGAAAACACGACGAAACCCTCACGGCGTCAGGGGCAGGGTCCTCGTCGAGTGCGACGACACGGAGGAGTCGTTGGAACTGGCGCGGGTGATCAACGAAAGGGCTCTCACCGTCCACAGGGTGGCCGTCCTCTTAGGCGCCTTCGAGATATCCACCAGGGACGAGAGCGCCCTCGACGAGATAAGGGAGAAGGCCGCCGAGCTCCCCTTCGAGGAATTCGTTACGAGGTTCGATACGTTCGGCGTTCGACCCAGCAGACTCGGGGAACACGATTTCACCAGCGTGGACGTGGGCGCCGCCGTCGGAGACGCCGTCATAGAGAGGATCAAGAGGGAGAAAGGGTTCCGACCCACGGTGGACCTCGACAACCCCGCCGTCGTGATAAGGGCCGACGTCGTGGGCGACACCGTCACGATAGGCGTCTGCACCACGGGTGACAGATCCCTCCACCAACGAGGCTACAGGGTTTACGACCACCCGGCCGCCCTCAACCCGGTCATCGCCCAAGCCATGCTCGAGATAGCGGGGAGACCCGACACCCTCATCGACCCCACGTGCGGCGGAGGGACCATCCCCATAGAGGCCTACATCAAAGACCCCGACGTCGAGGCCGTGGGCGTGGAGAAGTTCCGATCCCACTACGAGGGAGCGATCCTCAACGCCATGGCGGCACGCGCCGACGTCGAGTTCAGGATGGCGGACTCCACGAGGCTGAAACGCGAGGCCCCCGACCTGGCCGACAGGACCTTCGAGGCCGCCGTCTTCAACCCACCCTACGGTATCAAGGTCGCGAACCCCGGGGTCGTCCGACGCCTGTACCACGGCCTCGCCCGCACGCTATCCGACATCGTGGAAGACAAGGTCGTCACCGTGACCCCAAGGAGGGACTGGATGGTGAAGGCCATGGAGAAACACGGGTTCGACCTCGTGCACGACAGATGGGTCAGACACGGGGGCCTCGACGTGAGACTACTCGTTTTCTCCTGAATCACCCGACAGCAACCTCTCCACGACACCCTTCAACTCCCTGAGCCTCCTGATCTCGAAGTCCGGGATGTCCTCCTCACGCTCCGGCTTCAGATCCCTGTACTTACCCTGCCTGACCCTGACGGTGACCAGACCGGCCCTGTTGGCCCCCCTCACGTCCCTATCCGGCCTATCCCCCACGTAAAGAGCCTCGGAAGGAGCCACCCCCAGCCTACTCACGGCTATCTTGAAGATCCGCGGGTTGGGCTTCTCCACGCCCACGTCCTCCGAGATGACCACGTCGTCGAAGAAGTGATGGATGCCCAGCCTGATCAACTTCTCCCACTGCTTCACGGGTATACCGCTGGTGACGACGCCGAGCCTGAGCCCCTTCTCCTTCAACCACAGCAACGTGGGTATAACGTCCGGGTACGGCTTCAGGTACGCCAGCTTCGTGTCGTGGTACGCGACCACGGCGGCCGCCACGAGCTTCGGGTCCGGATCCACCCCCACCCTCTTCAGCAGCAGGTCGAAGTGCCTCGGGTGGTTGGAACCGTACTCCTTGACAACCCCCATGAGTTCCTCGTACAACTCCTCCTCCGTCATGTCCACGTCCAGTCCCGCCTCGACCATCGCCCTTATCGCGTTCCACCTGGCCTCGCGCGCCAGCTTGGAGGAGGGGTACAACGTGTCGTCGAGGTCGAAGATCACGGCCCTGATCATCTCGAGACTCCCCACCCCGTTATCCCAACGTAAGGTAAGACGAGGGGCGTTTCCCGATTGCGCCCGTTCGAGGTACGTCCCATCAGGATCGAGAGGGAGGTGAAGCCCGGGGACGACGTGGCCGAACTCATCCTCGACGCCGGATACGAACCCCACCCGGACGACGTCCTCGCGATCGCGCACACGATAGTCTCCAAGGCGGAGGGCGCCATCGTCGACCTCTCCGAGGTGGAGCCCAGCCCCTTCGCCGAGACCCTGGCCGAACGCCTGGGTAAGGACCCCAAGGTCGTCGAGGTCGTCCTCAGGGAGGCCGAGACCGTGGTCAGGGTCGGTCCCCACTTCATCCTAACCGAGGTGAGGGGAGGCATGGTGTGCGCCAACTCCGGCGTGGACGAGTCCAACGCTCCCCCCGGCCACGTGATAGTGCTCCCCGAGGATCCAGACGCCAGCGCCCGCCGCATACGATGCAGGATAAGGGAGGAGACCGGCGTCGACGTCGGCGTCATAATCACGGACACCCAAGGGAGACCGTTCAGAGAAGGTGTGATCGGGGTGGCGATAGGGGCGTCCGGCGTCCCGACGCTCGTGGACAGGCGCGGCGACAGGGACCTGTACGGTAGGGAGCTCGAGATCACCGTGGTGGCCACCGGCGACCTCCTGGCGGCCGCCGCGGAGCTCGCGATGGGGCAAGCCGACGAGGGAACCCCCGCCGCCGTGATCCGAGGCGTCAGACGCGCCCTCATCGACAAGGGAGGACCCGACACGGCGGCGGCCCTCGTGAGGGATCCGGGGGAAGACATCTTCAGGTGACGACCCGGTCGGTTACCGCTCCCCCGGTCATCGGGGGACCTCGCAGACCCGGTTGAATCCTCATCCCGGGGTGTCACCCTTGAACCTGGAACGGGTGTTCGAGGACGTCGAGAGATCCGGCAGGGGCGCCCTGATAGGTTACCTTACCTGCGGTTACCCCGGTCTCGAGGAGACCATCGAGATAGCCAGGGCCATGCGCAGGGGCGGCGTCGACATCCTCGAGTTGGGCGTCCCGTTCTCCGAACCCGTGGCCGACGGTCCCACCATCCAGAAGGCCGTGTACTCCGCCCTCGAGGCCGGCGTCACCCCCTGGGACTGCCTCGAGGTCGCCGGGGAACTGTCGAACGACGTCCCGATAGTCCTCCTGTGTTACTACAACACCGTGTACGCCAACGGGGTGGAAAGATACCTTTCGGCCGCCGCCGAAGCCGGCGTGGAAGGCATCATAATCGCCGACATGCCCGTGGACGAATCCGACGAGATCTACCCCGTGGCCAAGGACCTGGGCATAGACGTCGTCTTCCTGGTCGCCCCCTCCACGACCGAGAGGAGACTCCGCATGATAGCGGAGAGGGCCTCCGGCTTCCTCTACGTGATATCTAGGTACGGCGTCACCGGCGCGAGGGAGAACCTCGCCGAGACCACCCTGGAACTCGTGGAATGGGTCAGGGAACACGTGGAGAACGTGCCCCTGGCCGTGGGCTTCGGCATATCCAAACCCGAGCACGTCAGGGACGTCATAGCCGCCGGGGCCGACGGCGCGATAGTCGGATCCGCCTTCATAGACGAGATCCACAGGAGCGAGAACCCCGAGGAGGCGGCCGAAAGGGTCGAGAAACTCGCCGAGGAACTCGCGAAAGGGGCGGAAGAAGGGTATCAGGTCCGCCGCGCCGGCACGTAACGCTTCACGGGACAGGACCCCGACCTCGGGCACGACAGGCAATCCCGGGGGTGCTTCGAACACCCCACCTCCGCCGCGTACCCTGCCGCCAAGGCCGCACCCCGATGACCGTACACGTCGACCAACCCCTCCGCCCTCCGCCTGACGGAAGGAGGCACCTCACCGGGCAAACCCGGCAACCCCGACCAGCTCGCGTTCATCAACCCCACCTCCCTCGCTATCTCCACGGCCCTCTCCAACAGGTCCAGAGGAGCCCCCGGGTGCCTCTCCAACACGAAGTTCGGCCTGAAAGCCAGGAAGCACACCGGGACCGTCTCGTCGAGGTCCGCCAGGAACTCACACATCGCCCTGATCTCCGCCTCGTCGTGAACCTCCGGGATCAGGAGTACCCTCACCTCCCAGATCTTATTCAGGTGGGAAGGTATCAGGAACTCCAGGTTCCTGAGCACGGGCTCCACGGGCGCCCCGGTCAAGGCCCTGTGAACGCCGTCGGAGAACGCCTTGAAATCGAACGTTATCGAATCAGCCAGCTCCACTATCCTCCTCATGGAATCCCTCGTAGGGAACCCGTTCGTGTCGAAGTTCACCTTCCAAACGTCCGTCACCCGGCGGAACTCCCGCACGACCTCCTCCACGAACGGCAGGTGAACCGTCGGCTCCCCACCCGAGAAGAAGATCCTATCCGCACCGATCCTACGACCCTCCAAGGTCTCGATCATGTTCACCGCCTCGACCGCCAACTCCCTCGGATCCTGGAGCCCCCACGTCCTACCCTCCGGGTTGTCCGGGTAGTGGGCTATGTCCCAGTTCTGACAGTTCAAGCACCTGTAGTTACACCCCGTCATGAACACCGTGTAACTCGCGGGAGGGGCCGGGTGCAACTGCTTCGACGCTATCAAAGGCCTCGCGTCCATCCTACAGACGCCCAGCTCCCCCTCCACCCTGTCCACGCCGCACTCCCAGGCGCAGAGTTTACAGTTCCGCAACGATCGACGCCCCAAGACCACGAGACCCCCTCGGGCGGATGACGAGGCGACCGAACCCCGAGGGACCGATGCGGAACTCAGGCGGCTCCGACGCCCGCCGGGGAGACCGCCTTGCACTGGGAAGGGGAGAAGAAAAGGAGACTGAAACGCCTCCGGGAGGCCATCGAGAGGGGGGAGGTGGACGAGCCCGTGATCCCCGTCCTCGACGCCATCAACCGACACCCCGACTGGTGCACCACCAGCAGCTGCTCCGGCCGCGTCATCGTCCTCCACGAACCCGAGATCGGCGACAAAACACGCTCACGCTTCCTCGCCAGGTGGCACCGCCCGCCCGAACCCCACGAGATAGCCGAGGCCGTGGAAAAAGCCCCGCCCCACGGCATCACCTGGGTCAAAGCCCAACCCCCGCTCATCCACGTCATGTGCAAAGGCCTCGACGCCGCCCTAGAACTCAGGGCCGTCGCGACCCGAGCCGGCTTCAAGGCCACCTCCATCAGGTCGATAAAAGGACCCAAGACCGTCGTCGAGATCATCGGCGGGGAAAGGATGGACGTCCCCGCCATCGTCGAGGGCGAACCCTGCCTCACCCCCGACGCCTGGGAACCCATCGCCGAACTCGCCTCCCGCCTCCTCGAACGGGGACACGAACGGCTCGAACGCCTGCTCGAGGAAGTCGAAAGAACCCTCGAGGGGTAAAACACCCGCATGCCGTCCATCACCGACCTCGAGGCCATGATCCCCGAAGACCTCCACGACCTCGTCGAACCCGTGCTCCAGGACCTACGCGACCTCGAAGACATCGCCCGAGAACTCCCGGAGGAAGACCCCGACAGGATAAGGGAAAGGGACGTCACCAACCTCGACCCCAACGACCCCGTCGCCGTCTTCGGATCCGCGTGCGTGGTCTGCCAAGGCGACTGCACCTCCGTCAGGCTCACCTCCAGGATAGGCGTCTGCGAACGCTGCGTACCCGTCCCCACCGACCGACTCGAGGAAGCCCTCGAACAAGCCAGACGCGAACACGGCTACGTGGGCGAAAGCGTCCTCCTCGCCCTCCTCGTCGCCAGGTTCAAACCACGATCCCTCGAACGCTACTTCCACGACCACACCGAACCCGACCTACTCACCAACGCCCTCGAACGCCTCTTCGAACGCGCCACCGGCTTCCCCTTCTACCCCGCCCAACGCGTATGGACCCGAAGACTCGTCATGGGAAGGAGCTTCTCCATCCTCGCACCCACCGGGATGGGCAAGACCACCTGGGCCTCCCTCGTATCCGCCGCATGGGGCCACGCCGGTAGGAAGGTCTACTACGTCGTACCCACCACCACCCTCGTCAGACAAGTCACCGAAAGGATAACCGAGATAGCCCGGAAAACCGACCTGAACGTCCGGGTCCAACCCTACCACTCCGCCATGACACCCAAACAGAGACGAGAAGCCCTCGAAAACGTCCGAAACGGCGACTTCGACGTGCTCATCACCACCGCCCAATTCATGGTCCACCACCTCGAGGACATCACCCACAACCGATTCGACCTCATCATCGTCGACGACGTCGACTCCATCATAAGAGGAACCGGCAGGAACGTCGAACGCCTCCTCACGATCGCCGGCCTCCGAGACGACGAGATAGAAGCCGCCCGACGCCTCGCCAACATCAGACGCAGGTACTACTCCCTACGCGACTGGCTCTCAACCCTCGAAAGAAGGAACGACGAAAGGGCCGAACGCGTCCGCCGAGACCTCGAAGAACTCCGCGAGGAGATGGAACGCCTCCAGGACAAACTCGAACGCGCCAAGGAAAGGGAAGACCTCGCCCAACTCGTCATGATGAGCGCCACCGGCGCCACCGCCCCCACCAGAAAACTCGCCATGATCCGAGAGGTCTTCGACTTCGACGTCGGAGCCGGCGGAGAAGGCCTCAGGAACATCCAAGACGTAGCCGTACCCGCCGACCCCACCGACCCCCGGAACACCCTCCGGATCGTCCGAAGACTGGGCACCAAAGGCGGCCTCGTCTTCATCCCCCAGAACCCACCCACCGACCGAAAACCCGTCGAAATAGCCGAAGAAACCGCCCAAACCCTCCGAAAAGCCGGCATCCGAGCCGAAGCCATCCACTCCAAAGTCCCACCCAAGAAACGCGAGGAGATCATCGACGCCTTCTCCCAAGGCGACATCGACGTCCTCGTGGCCGTCGCCTCACCCTACGGCGTCGTCGTCAGAGGCCTAGACCTACCCCACGCCGCCAGATACGCCCTCTTCCTCGGAACCCCCAGACAACGCATCAGACTCACCCCCACACCCGAAGAACTCAACGACCCCAGGTACGTCGCCACCGCCCTATCCACCATAGCCCGCCTCCTCGACGACAGAGAACGCAGAAACCGCGTCGAAGCCGCCGCCAACAGGCTCTGGAACGTCCTCAACAGGGGCCCCTGGATCGCCGACAGGATAAAGGAAGCCACCCCCGACGACCCCGAAGAAACCGCACGCCTCGCCGACGCCGACCCCGACGAGATAGCCCGACGCCTCGACGTCGACGAATGGACCGCACGCAACGTCCGAACCTACGCCCAAGCCCTCGCAACCCTCCTCGAACTACTCGGCGACACCGAACGCATAGAACGACTCGCCCGACAGGCCAAAACCGTCGCCCTCAGAACCCGAGGCGACGACACCTACATCGAAGTCCCCGACATGCGCACCTACGTCCAAGCCAGCGGCAGAGTAAGCCGCCTATTCGCCGGCGGCATCACCTTCGGCATATCCACCGTCCTCGTCGACACCGACGACGAAGCCGAACTCCGCCTACTCAACGGCCTCATCACACGCATGTACCACGCCTACGGCATAGAAAGACCCTGGAGATCCTACCCCGAACCCATCGAAGACAGGAACCTAGGCCTCGAACTCGAACCCCTCACCGACGAAGAACTCGACCGACTGATCCAACGCATCGACGAGGACAGGGAACGCGTCCTCAAGATCATGAAAGGAGAACTCGAACCCGAAGAAACCGAAGAACTCGCCAGATCCGCCCTCATGATAGTCGAATCACCCAACAAAGCCAGGATGATAGCCTCCCTCTTCGCCAGAAGACCCTCCAGACGCGTACTCCCCGGCGCCATCGCCTACGAAACAACCGCCGAAGGCCTCCAACTCACCGTCGTCGCCACCCAAGGACACGTCGCCGACCTCAAAGAAGAACCCGGAACCTACGGCGTCACCAGGATAGCCGACAGATGGATACCCCACTACGACGTACTATCCAGATGCCCCGAATGCGGCGAACAACTCGTAGGCCACCACGAAACATGCCCCAACTGCGGAGCCAAACCCGAATCCAAACTCCCACTCATCCAAGCCATAAGAGAACTCGCGACCGAAGCCGACGTAATACTAATCGGAACCGACCCCGACACCGAAGGAGAAAAAATAGGATGGGACGCCTACAACTACCTAGGAAGAACCTCCGCCGAAGTACACAGAACCGAATTCCACGAGGTAACCAGAACCGCCCTCACCCAAGCCCTCAAACCCGAGAACTGGAGAGAAATCGACAGAGGCCGCGTCTCCGCCCAAATCCTCAGGAGAATAGCCGACAGATGGATCGGATTCGCCCTCAGCCAAGACCTATGGGACGTCTTCAAACGCCTCGACATAGAACTCCCCGGCACCTGGAAACCCGGCACCACCGTCGAGATCACCATCCGAACCCCGAAAGACGTCGAAATACTCGAACTCAGACGCCTCTACGACGAAAACGCCAAGGTCAGAAGCCGACCCCTCAAACTCAGACCCACCCCCCACGGCCACCGCGCCGTCACCCGCATCACCCGAGGAGGAAAACTCGCCTTCAGAGCCACCCTCAAAGACCCCAACCGCACCCTCGGCGACCGACACCGAACCAACCCCAACGCCATCCAAATCCAAGTCAAAGTCAACGGAGAACCCATCGAACCCAAAACCCAACTCGAACCCATGACATGGCTAAGCGCCGGAAGAGTCCAAACCCCAGTCCTAGGATGGGTAATAGAAAGAACCGACGAATACAAACGCACCACCTACCACGCAGCCCGAGTCCAAACCAACGCCGACACCCTAACCATCGAAACCCTAACACCACCCCCCAACATCGAACCCATCCTAGAAAAAATAGCCACCCAAGGCCCCAACGCCACCTTCACCCCCGAAGAACTCGGAGAACTCAAAGACTCACCCCTATTCCAACCACAAGACGACGGAACATACACCCTATCCGAACACGCCAAACGCCTCCTACAAGAAGAAGGCCTAATCGGACTGCTCCTAGCCCTAACCCAAGAAGGGTGACACCCCGATGCACGCCGTCGTCCGGATAGCCGACAGGGGACGATGGCCCGCGCTGATAGAAGCCACCGACGTCATCGAAGACATGCTCAACAAGGTCGACGTCAGGGAATGGTGGGAACTCGGCGTCCTCATCCTCGACCACCACGGACCCCTCGAAGACCTCCCCTCCGCCACCAAACAAGCCCACGAGATCGCCAAAACCTTCCCCGACCCACCCCTCGTCCACACCGTCCTCATCGAACCACCCGTCGACCCCGACCAAGTCACCGCCGCCGTCCTCCTCAAAAGAGGCCCCGTACTACCCGAGAAAGAAGTCAACGTCCTCGACAAACTCGACAGATACGGCAAATGGGCCGTCATGGAAGACCTCAAGAACACCGAGTACGTCCCCGCCATCATCAACCACAAAGGCTACGGATGGGCCAGCGACAGAAAACAACTGGAAAAGAAATTCCTAAGCGCTATGGAACACGTCGAAAAAGTCATCGAAGACGAGGAATACAGACGGAAAAAATGCGACGAATTCTGGAGAAGATTCCGCAGAAATCTCGAGAACGTAGACGCGGAAATAATACACGAAGGAGAGATCAATGGGGTTAAATGGTGCATAGCAAAAACGACAAAACCCGACGCTTTTACCTACTTGTACATGCAAGGTTATGATTTAGTAGTCTTGTACTCACCGACTAAAGGACGTATCACTATAGGTACAAAAAGGAACGATATAGATCTTAAAAAGGTGTTTCAAGTATTGAATAAGAAGCATAGGGAGGGATGGGGAGGAAGGAAAAACATAGGCGGAAGCCCTAAGGGATTATTCATAGATGAAAAGGAATTCGAGGAACTGGCGGAGACGATCAAGGAGGCAATCACCGCCACGTTATCCGAGTAACACCCGGGCACTCAACGATCCCCACGGGACCGGCCACGCCGCCTCATCATGGGAGGGACGATCACGGATATCAAAGGCAGATGCCCAGCCCATATGGAATGCTCGTGCTCGGCGATTATTTCCGCCATTGGATCCGGACATAAATCGTATCTTTCAAGGTGCTATATCGGGACTTCAAGACCTCGAGGGACGATGATGCCTTCGGCGTCTCGCTAGCGGAAGTGGTGGAAGTGGAACATTGGGTAGGATATTCCACAGCAAGGTA
>JAADCQ010000016.1 GCA_013154335.1 Methanopyri archaeon | reverse complement strand
GGTGAGGTCAAGCTGACCGAGGAACACCTCGAGAAGCTCAGGAAGGGAGAGATCACCTGGAAGGAACTCGAAGAGGAGGGCGTCATCGAGTTCCTAGACGCCGAGGAGGAAGACAACGCCCTGATCGCCCCCTCGCTCGAGGAGTTCTATTCACTCCCCGAGGAGGAGAGGAAGAAGTACACGCACGTGGAGCTGGACCCCGCGGCCATATTCGGGACGTGCTGCAGCATCATACCCTGGCCCGAGACCAACTCGGCCCCGAGGAACACCATGGGAACCAACATGAGCCGACAAGCCCTAGGATTCTACGCGGCCAACCACCCGCTGAGGACGGACACCCGGGGTCACCTCCTACACTACCCGCAGGAACCCATAGTCGAGACACGCGGTATCGAGGCCTTCGACTACAACGAGAGACCCGCCGGCCAGAACTTCGTCGTCGCGGTGCTCACGTACGAGGGTTACAACATGGAGGACGCCATCATCATGAACGAGTCCGCGATCGAACGCGGGCTCGCCAGATCCTTCTTCTTCAAGACCTTCGAGGACGAGGCCAGGATGTACCCGGGAGGCATGAAGGACAAGTTCGGTATCCCCGAGCCCGGGGTCCGTGGCTACAGGTCCGAGGAAGCGTACAAGCACCTCGGTGAGGACGGCATAGCCGAGGTCGGCGAGAGAGTCGAAGGCAGGGACGTGATCATAGGCAAAACGAGCCCACCGAGGTTCCTCGAGGAGTTCAGACCCGAGGAGCTACCCGCCGAGGAGAGGAGGGAAGCGTCGACAGCCATAAGACACACGGACTCCGGGGTGGTCGATGCCGTCTTCATCACCGAGACGAGCGACGGGCACACGCTCGTCAAAGTCAGGATAAGGGACGAGAGGGTCCCGGAACTGGGCGACAAGTTCTCCTCGAGACACGGTCAGAAAGGAGTCATCGGGATGATAGTACCGGAGGAAGACATGCCCTTCACCGAGGACGGGATCACGCCGGACCTCATCCTGAACCCGCACGCGCTACCCTCGAGGGAGACGATGGGCCACATCTTCGAGATGCTCGCGGGCAAGGCCGGCGCCCTCCTGGGCGAGAAGATAGACGCCACGGCCTTCACGTCCGATCCCAAGAAGGCCTACGAGGAACTCAAGAAAGCCCTCAAGGAGCTCGGCTTCGAACCCACGGGCAAAGAGGTGATGTACGACGGGAGAACGGGCCAGAAACTCGAGGCAGAGGTGTTCGTGGGCGTGTGCCTGTACAGGAAGCTGTACCACATGGTGAAGGACAAGTACCACGCGAGATCCAGGGGCCCCGTTCAGGTCCTCACGAGACAGCCCACCGAGGGAAGGGCCAGGGAGGGCGGACTCAGGTTCGGAGAGATGGAGAGGGACGACCTCGTCGCGTGGGGAGCCTCCCTGTTCCTCAAGGAGAGACTCCTGGACGAGTCCGACCTCTACGAGGCGTTCGTGTGTCCGAACTGCGGTGAACTCTGCTACGTACACGCGGCCACGGGCAGGACGATCTGCCCCGTGTGCGGCGAGGTGAGGGCCGAGGAAGCGGAAACATCGTACGCTTTCAAGATCCTACTGGACGAGCTGAAGGCCTTCTGTATGGACGCCCGACTCGAGGTCGCCCCCCTCAGATCGAGGTACCGGGAGGAGGATGAGGGGTGAAACCCGCCGTGTTCACCTCCGGAGTCCAAGCCATGGACGAGCCCCGGGTCCAAGACCCACCCAAGTACATCAACAGGGTGATATTCGGGATCCTCCCACCCGACAAGATCAGAGAGATGTCCGTGGTCGAGGTCACGACACCCGAGACGTACGACGAGGACGGGTACCCCGTCGAAGGAGGAGTCATGGACACGCGCATGGGGGTCATAGACCCGGGCCTCCGATGCAGGACCTGCGGTCAGCCCGCGGGTAGATGCCCCGGTCACTTCGGCCACATAGAACTGGCCAGACCCGTCCTACACCCCAGGTTCGCCGAACGCCTCAAGGACGTCCTCAGGGCCACCTGCCCCGAGTGCGGTCGCGTCAGGATACCCGAGGACGCCATCGAGGAGTACCTCCACGAGATAGACGAGGGCATCAGATCGATCAAATCCATAGTCGAGGAGGTGGTCTCACGCGCCGAGGACAGGGAGGAATGCCCGCACTGCGGGGCCCAAGCCCCCGACATCACCTACAGGAAGCCCACCACCTTCATGCTCGGCGACGAGAGGCTCTGGCCCACCGACGTGAGGGCCTGGCTCGAGAAGATCCCGGACGAGGACGTCAAGATCCTCGGCTTCCACCCGGAAAGGGCCAGACCCGAGTGGGCCGTCCTCACGGTCCTCCCAGTCCCGCCCGTCACCATGAGACCCTCCATCATCCTGGAGACCGGTGAGAGGGCCGAGGACGACCTCACCCACAAGCTCGTCGACATAGTTCGCGTCAACATGAGGCTGAAGGAATCGCTCGAGAGCGGCGCCCCCGAACCCATAATCGAGGACCAGTGGGACCTCCTCCAGTACCACGTGACCACGTACATAGACAACGAGATAGGAGGCGTCCCCGTAGCCAGGCACCGATCCGGAGGTAAACCCCTGAAAGGCATCATCCAGAGGCTGAAGGGTAAGGAGGGCAGGTTCAGGCAGAACCTCGCCGGTAAGAGGGTCAACTTCTCGGCCAGATCCGTGATAACCCCCGACCCGGAGCTCGATCCGTTCACCCTGGGCGTTCCGAAGCCCATAGCCAAGGAGCTCACGGTACCCGAGAGGGTCACGGAGTGGAACATCGACAGGCTACGCGAGTACGTGAGGAACGGCCCCGACAAGCACCCTGGAGCCAACTACGTCGTGAAGAAGGACGGCAGCAGGATAAGGGTGACCGAGTCCAACAAGGAACAGCTGGCCGAGAGCCTGGAACCCGGCGACATAGTCGAGAGACACCTCATAGACGGAGACCCGGTCATGTTCAACAGACAGCCCACCCTCCACATCCAGTCGGAACTGGGCTTCAGAGCCAGGATAATGCCGGGCAAGACCTTCAGACTGCCCTCCGCCTGCTACATGGGCGTCGGTTTCAACGCGGACTTCGACGGCGACGAGATGAACCTCCACGTGCCGCAATCCGAGGAAACCCGGGCCGAGGTAGGCGAGCTGATGGGATGCTACGTCTACCACCTCTGGCCCCCGAAGAACGGGCACGACGACATCCGTAACAGCCCCATCCACGAGGCCATAGTCGGACTCCACATGCTGTCCAGGGCCTGGATGACGGTCGAGGACGCCTACCAGATACTGGAGGAGGTCAAGAAGTCGGGCGACGACTTCGACCCCTCCGAGGTCGAACTCGAACCCCAAGCCGAGTACCACGACGGCTTCGAGGAGGAGATCCACCCCCTCGAGTTCGTGTACGGGTACCCGGACGAAGGAGACCCCATGGTGACGGGCCGCAGGCTCCTCAGCGTGTTCCTACCCGAGTGGCTCGACGGGGTCAGGATCAAGAACGAGGTGTGCCCGGAGGACGAGGAACACGGTGAGGTCGTGATAGAGAATGGCGAGATAGTCCGTGGCTTCCTCGACGAGAAGACCGTGCACGGGATAATGGGTGAGATGGTCCACAGGTACGCCACCATGAAGATCGCCGAGGGCGAGGAGTACCCGTGGTTCGAGGCCGCCAGGATCACGCTCAAGACCATGGAACGGTTCGGGAGGGCCGGCCTGAGGTTCGTCACGAGGATAGGGTTCACGCTCGGCGTCGACGAGTTCGAGGAGATATACGAGAGGTTCAAGGACGTGGCCGAGAAGTACTCGGAGGAGGCCGCGAAGAGGGCCAAGGAGATCATAGAGAAGGGCAACAGGGAACTCGAGAAGATAGAATCCGAACCGTCGTGCAACAGGAGCAGGATAGAGCGAGGAGAGATGCTGGAGAGGAACGTGGAGACCGAGATAATGGCGATACTGAACGAACCGAGGATAAAGGTGGAGGAAACCCTCAAGGAGAACAGGGACCTGTTCAACTCCGCTTACATCATGCCGGAGTCGGGTGCTAGGGGTAGCATCACCAACATCGCGAGGATGGCGCTCATCGGCGGACAGCAGGCGGTGATGGGCGAGAGACCCCACAGGGCCAAGCACAACGCCGAACACGTGATGGAGAAGATCGTCAATTACTCCTACACGGACAGGGTCACCCCGCACTTCGAGAAGAAGTTCATACCGGGCGTCAAGGAGGGAGGCTTCGTCAGGTCCAGCTTCTACGAGGGCCTCGACATGATAGAGTACTTCCTCCACGCCATGAGCGGTAGAGAGGGACTGATAGACAAAGGCTTCAGGACCGCCGACTCCGGTTACCTGCACAGGAGGTACGTGACCACGTCGCTCGACCTCGTGGTGGACGAGGAGGGACGCGTCAGGGACAGCTCCGACAACGTGATCCAGCTCCGCTACGGCGAGGACGGCGTGGACCCGGCCAAGAAATGGGGTCTGAACCTCGACGTGGAGAAAGCCCTCCAGGTCGCGAAGGAGACCGTCCTCGAGGAGGAAGAGGAGGAGGGGTGAACGGACCGTGGACGCCGAAACGATCAGAGAGATCCTCGAGGAGGTGGCGGAGGAGGAGAACGTCGACGTGCCCGTCTCCATAGCCGAAGAGATAGTGGAGAAGGTCTCGGAGGACGAGGACCTCAAGGACGCGGACGAGGACACGGTCAGGGAGGTCGTGAGGGCCCTGGTCAGGAACGTCAAGGCGAGGCTCGTCGAGAAGGGAGACGCCGTCGGCGTGCTGGCCGCTCAATCCATGTGCGAGCCCGCCACCCAGATGACGATGAGAACGTTCCACCTGGCCGGTGTGGCGGAGATAGACGTGACCACGGGTATCCCGGCCCTCGAAAGGGTCCTCTCCCTCCCCTACCAAGGCCCCCCGACCTGGGTCATAGAGCTCAGGCTCGAGGAACCGTACCGTAGCGACAGGGAGAAGGCCGAAGAACTTGCCAGGAACATCGAGGAAACGAGGTTCGAGGAGCTGGTCAAATCCATCGAGGTCAACCCCAAGAGGAACACCATCGACGTGGAACTGGACCCCGAAACCATGGAGGAAGCCGGTATCGACAAGGACGAGGTCGTGGATTTCCTCCGCGAGTTCCTCGGGGGGGCCGTGCACGAGGAGGACGAGAACGAACTCTACGTGTTCCTGGCGGACGTGGAATCCCCCTCGGAGCTGGCGGAGCTGGCCAACGAGCTCAGGGAAGCCGTGATCAAGGGGATCGAGGGCGTCATCCACGCGTCGGTACAGTACGACGAGGAGAACGACGAGTACTACATCCTGACCAGGGGGAGTC
Source organism: Methanopyri archaeon (assembly GCA_013154335.1). GTDB lineage: Archaea > JAADCQ01 > Methanopyri > Methanopyrales > Methanopyraceae > Methanopyrus. The sequence goes on along the minus strand of JAADCQ010000016.1, from coordinate 88,941 downwards.
CGGACGGCTCCCCGAAGCGTCCGCCGACGTGGATATCCAAGAGAGCTAGAAACAGCAAGGTTTCCAAGAGAGCGTACCTGATGCTCCAGTTGATGCAGATGGAGGGCGTCGACGCGACCAGGGTCAAGACCAACGACCCCAAGATAATGGACGTGCTCCTCGGTGTCGAGGCCGGGAGAGCGTCCGTCATAGAGCAACTCGAGGAGGTCTACGGTAGCCAGGGTATAAGCGTGGACCCGCGTCACTTCATGCTCATAGCCGACATGATGGCGTTCTGGGGCGAGTTAAGGAGCGTTCGATCCGTCGGCGGTTACTCCGTGATGGAACTCAAGGGTAGCCCGTTGACGAAGGCGGCGTTCGAGTACGTGTCCAAGGTCCTGACCGAGACGGCCACCTCGGGTGACGTGGAGGAACTCAGGGGTGTCCTCGAGAACATCATCGTGGGTAGACCGGTACCCGTGGGTACCGGGACGGTCGAGCTGGCCTTGGATTACGACGCCTTCAAGCGTCTCGAGGAGGAAGAGGAGTAAACGTTTCTTTTTCACCACTCCTAGTTACTTTTCCATAACGGTTATCGGAGCGCCTCGGGTGTAAGACTTTTCAAGGGGTGCGGCCACGCGCGACGTCTCGAACGTGGCTGGTTCTGCGCGAAACAGGGGGACCCACGCGTTGGTGGACGTGCAAGAACTCAACAGGCAGATCCGAATGGCGCTCGAGACCGGCGACGTCATCCTCGGGGCCAACAAGACCATCCGCGCGCTGAAGATGGGCGAACCCAAGCTCGTGATAATCTCCATGGACTGCCCCGAGGATATCCGCGAGGACGTCGAGTACTACGCGGAACTCGCCGAGATCCCCGTTTTCGTGTACCCGGGCACGAGCATCGAACTCGGGGACGCCTGCGGCAGACCCCACGTCGTGGCCACCATGGCCGTCCTCGACGACGGCGAGTCCAACCTACTGAACATCGTCGAACAGGCCCGTGAGGAAGGGGTCGAGGTACAAGGATGAGGGGGTGATGGGAAATGGCCGTGAAACTGGAAACCGAGCAGATTCGCATGATCGCCCTCTTCGAGAGCCTGACCGGCGCCCACGCCATAGACTGCGTCATCGACGACGAACACAACCGCGCCATCTTCGTCGTCAAGCCCGGCCACATAGGCCTCGCGGTGGGTAGAAGGGGACAGAACGTCAAGAGGGTCCAGGAGCAACTCGGCATGGACGTCGAAGTCGTGGAGTACGACGAGGACCCCGCCGAGTTTATAAAGAAGGTTCTGTTTCCGGCGAAGGTCAAGGGAGTCAGGATCACCGAGAGAGACGGCCGCAAGATAGCCATAGTCGACGCCCCCCGCTCCGAACGGGGTCGCGTGATAGGTAAGGGCGGGCGCAACATCAAGAAGGCCCGCATCCTGGCGAAAAGACACCACGACATAGACGACGTGGTCGTGGTCTGAACGGGGGTGGAAAACCCGCATGCCCGGTAAGAAGTCCCCCTCGGGTGAGTTCGCCGCCCGCAAGCTCAGGCAAAAGAGGCAGAAGTTCAGATGGAAGGACGAGAGGTACAAGCGTAGGATGCTCAGACTCGACGAGAAGGCCGACCCACTCGAGGGCGCCCCACAGGCGAGGGGCATAGTCCTGGAGAAGGTCGGAGTCGAGGCCAAGCAGCCCAACTCCGCCATCAGGAAGTGCGTGAGGGTCCAACTCGTCAAGAACGGGAAGCAAGTCACCGCGTTCTGCCCCGGTGACGGCGCCATAGACTACATCGACGAGCACGACGAAGTCATCATCGAAGGTATCGGTGGCCCGAAGGGTAGGGCCAAGGGAGACATCCCGGGCGTCAGGTACAAGGTCGTCAAAGTCAACGACGTCGCGCTCAAGGAGCTACTCAAGGGTAAGATCGAGAAACCGATGCGTTAGGGGAAATGCCACGTGGCCGAGGACGTGGAGAACGTCGAGGAAATCGAGGAGACCGAGGAGAGCAGGAGGATAGTGTACTCCGACCTGGAGGGCAACCCATACCTGGAGAACCTCGAGAACATGAAGGTCTTCGGCAAGTGGGACACCAAGGACGTCGAGATAAGAGACCCGGGCCTCAGGGACTACATATGCCTGAAACCCGTGTACCTACCCCACACCGGCGGTAGGCACGCCAAGAAGAGGTTCGGTAAGGCGGAAGTCCCTATCGTGGAAAGACTCATGAATAAAGTCATGAGGACCGCGAAGAACACGGGTAAAAAGCACCTAGCCTACAACATCGTTAAGAGAGCATTCGACATCATACACGAGAGAACCGGCGAAAACCCCATCCAAGTACTGGTCAGAGCCCTGGAGAACGCAGCCCCCAGGGAGGAGACAACTAGGATTATATACGGAGGTATAACATATCACGAAGCCGTGGACTGTGCCCCTCAGAGAAGGCTAGATTTGGCCCTGAGATTCATCGCCGAGGGCGCTCAACAGCGTGCCTTCAGGAATCCAAAACCGATAGAGGAGTGTCTGGCCGAGGAGATAATGGCTGCGGCTAGATACGACACCGAGTGTTACTCCATAAGGAAGAAGGAGGAGATCGAAAGAATCGCTGAAGCCTCCAGGTAAGTGCCTGGAGTTATTTTTTTATGAAACAACCTCGAACTAATTGTTATAACACTTGAACGGGGGAATCCAATATGGGACGCAAAGAGAAAATGGCTGAGAAGTGTAGAGAACTAATGTATCACCCGGACAAGATTAGAAACATCGGTATAATCGCGCACATAGATCACGGTAAATGCGTAGCCCCCGAGACCAAGATCTGCCTGGCCGACGGTAGATTCGTAAGGGCCGACGAACTGTTCGAGGAGCTGAAAGAGCGGGGCGAGCTCGTCAAGAAGGACGAGAACGAGGAAGTTTACGAGCTGGAGGAACCCGTCGAGGTCTCCTCCCTGGACAAGGACTCGGTGGAGATCGTGAAGGGTGAGATAACCCACGTCTGGCGCCTCAAGGCCGACAAGCTCGTGAAAGTCGAAGTCGAGAACGGCAGAACCATCCGCACGACGCCCGAGCACAAGTTCCTCGTCCTGGACCCCTCGGGCGAGATAACCGAGAAGAGGGCCGACGAACTCGAGGAAGGTGATCACATCGTCTGTACCCAGAAGCTCCTCCATGAGGGCATGACGGAGGAGGAACTAAAGCGCGAGATCCTCGACAGGCTCGACGCGGACCCGACCGAGCTGCCCGACCTGAAGGAGCTGTTCTACCTGGCCGGGCTAGCCGCCGCGGACCCGGAGAGCGCGCCCGAAGAAGCGCGTGAGATGGCCGAAATCCTCGTCAACGACTCCGAGATCGACGATCTCCTGGCCAGGGCCCCGCTGGACCACATCGCCGAGTTCGTGAAGGGCTACTTGGACGCGGCCGGCACGGTGGAGGACGACGCCGTGGTCGTGGTCCCCGAGGACGGGGAGTTCCTGAAGGACTTCCAGCTGTTGCTACAGAAGTTCGACGTGGCCGGCCGTCTCGTGGAGGAAGGCGACGTCACCGTCCTCTACATCGAGGGAGCCAGATCGCTGGAGAGGCTGCCGGGCTTCCGGGACCCCGAGAAGGCCCGGATGCTCGAGGAGCTCCTTGAAAGATCCCCGTCCTCCGACATGGAGAAGGTGCCCGTGGGTGAGGGTCTGACCAAGTCGGAGATCGAGAGGATCGTTCCGACGCTGAAAGACATGGGCGTGGAGCACGAGGCGCTGGACACGCTCATGGAGCTGGCCAAGGACGACGTCTGCTTCCTCGAGGTCGTGAGCGTCGAGGAGGAGGACTACGACGGTTACGTTTACGACTTCACCGTCGAAGGGTACCACAACTTCGCGGCCGATGGGTTCGTGATCCACAACACGACCCTATCCGACCAGCTGCTCGCGGGCGCGGGGATGATCTCGGAGGAACTGGCCGGTGACCAACTGGTGCTGGACTTCGACGAGATGGAGCAGGAGAGGGGTATCACGATAGACGCGGCCAACGTCAGCATGGTTCACGAGTACGAGGGCGAGGAGTACCTCATCAACCTGATCGACACGCCGGGTCACGTGGACTTCTCCGGTGACGTGACCAGGGCCATGAGGGCCGTGGACGGTGCCATCGTGGTCGTGTGCGCCGTGGAGGGCGTCATGCCGCAGACCGAGACCGTGCTCAGACAGGCCCTGAGGGAGAGGGTTAGACCCGTCCTGTACATCAACAAGGTGGACAGGCTCATCAACGAGCTCAAGCTGAGCCCCGAGGAGATGCAGCAGAGGTTCCAGGAGATAATCGCGGAGATCAACAAGATGATCGATCAGATGGCGCCGGAGGAGTTCAAGGACGAGTGGAAGGTCAGCGTTCAGGACGGTTCCGTCGCCTTCGGTAGCGCTTACTACGGTTGGGGTATCAGCCTCCCGTTCATGGAGAAGACCGGGATCACGTTCAACGACATCATCGAGAAGTGCCAGCAGGGCCCCGACGCCCAGAAGGAGCTGGCCAAGGAGGCCCCCGTGTACCAGGTCGTCCTGGACATGGTGGTCAGACACCTACCCGACCCCGTCACGGCCCAGGAGTACAGGATCGAACAGATCTGGCCCGGCGACCCGGAGAGCGAGGACGGTAAGGCCCTGCGGAAGTGCGACCCGAAGGGCAAGCTCGCGATGGTCGTCACCGACGTTAGGATCGACCCGCACGCCGGAGAGGTGGCCACCGGCAGGGTCTTCTCCGGTACCGTGAGGGAGGGCCAGGAGGTCTACCTGGCCAGCGCCCAGAGGGAAGGTAGGATCCAGCAGGTAGGTATCTACATGGGTCCGGACAGGATCAGAACCGACGAGGTGCCCGCGGGTAACATCGCCGCGGTCACCGGGCTGAGGGACGTGTGGGCCGGCGAGACCATCACGGACCCGGAGGACCCGATCGAGCCCTTCGAGGAGCTGCAGCACTTCGCGGAGCCGGTGGTCACGGTGGCCGTCGAGGCGAAGAACACCCAGGACCTGCCGAAACTCATCGAGATCCTACACCAGATAGCCAAGGAGGACCCGACGGTCAAGGTGGAGATCAACGAGGAGACCGGACAGCACCTCGTGTCCGGTATGGGCGAGCTGCACCTGGAGATCATCGCCCACAGGATAAAGGAGAGAGGCGTCGACATCGAGGTGTCCGAGCCCATCGTGGTGTACAGGGAGGGCGTGTTCGACGTCTGCGACCAGAAGATAGAGGGTAAGTCCCCCAACAAGCACAACAAGTTCTACGTCAAGGTGGAGCCCGTGGAAGAGGATATCGTCAAGGCGATAGAGGAGGGAGAACTCAACCCGGAGGAACTCAAGGGCAGGGAGCTCGAGAACGCCCTGATGGAGTTCGGAATGGACAAGGACGACGCGAAGTCCGTGGTCCACATAGACGGTACCAACTTCTTCCTCGACCAGACCGTGGGAGTCCAGTACCTGAACGAGGTGATGGAGCTCCTGGTGGAGGGCTTCGAGGAGGCCATGAAGGAGGGCCCGTTGGCCAAGGAACCGTGCAGGGGCGTGAAGGTCAAGCTCGTGGACGCGGAGATCCACGAGGACCCCGTCCACAGGGGTCCCGCTCAGGTGATCCCCGCCATCAAGAGGGCCATCTACGGCGGCATGCTGCTCGCGGACGCCCACCTACTCGAGCCCATGCAGTACGTGTACGTGACCGTTCCTCAGGATTACATGGGAGCCGTGACGAAGGAGATCCAGAGCAGGAGGGGTCAGATCCTGGAGATAAACCAGGAGGGAGACACGGTCATCATCAAGGCTAAGGCTCCGGTGGCCGAGATGTTCGGCTTCGCGAACGACATCAGGTCCGCCACCGAGGGTAGGGCGATCTGGACCACGGAGCACGCGGGGTACGAGCGGGTGCCGGAGGAGTTGGAGCCGGAGATAATCAGGGAGATACGCGAGAGGAAGGGTCTGAAGCCGGAGCCCCCGAAGCCGGAGGACTTCATCGACATGCGCTGAACACCCTTCCTCCCTCACGCCCGACCAGATATCGTTACGATCATCATAACGATTCGACGCCCGGAGGAAGGTCACCATGCGGACATCGACCTGGCCAACTCACCGGGAAGCACCGTGGCCCCCGGCGGTTTGACCCCGGGTACGATCGCGATGCCTAGGTACTCACCGTCGAACCGCCGAATCCCCATCTCCACGACACCCCTCGCGGGATCGTACAGGAGCAAACGATCTCCGAACCTCTCAACGATCACGGCGTACCTGGGACCCAAGGGTGGACCCGATACCAGCACTATCGAGCCCTTCGGCAACCCGTGGGATCCTACCGCTACGGGTATCACGTAAACCCCGTGCTCTCTCATCGCTTCGACCACATCGCTCAGGGGACAAGGTTCGGGTAGATCGACCACCCCACCGTGTCCCAAAACCTCGAGGGCCTCTTCGACGACATGATCCACCCATCCCGAGGGTTGCTGAGCCGCGACCATCAGGGCGGTCAGCAGCGCCAACCCGATCAATCGACTTCACCCCAACAGCAACCCTACCACCACCTTACACACCCTACAGAGCGTCCCGTCGTCGGGGGACGGCGGAGCCATGGCGTAGGCCATAGCGATCAGGGTATGGGCCAAGGCTTCGGCCTCCTTGCTCTCCACGTCCAACTCCTCCATCAGGACCTTCGCCAACCCTTCCACGTCTCCCTCGCTCACGGCGACGGCCAACGCTCGGGCTATCCCGTCGAGGTCCAGCGCCGTCCCCTCCCTCCGCCACGACGGGCGGCGATTTATCCTTAACGACTGGAAAAGCCTCGGACCCGTTACCCCCGGTCATCGGGAACCCCCTCCCCCGGGGCCACCTCCGCATCGGTCCGGGCAGCGCCGGACCTAACGGTTAAATACCTCCACGGTTAGGGTTACCTAACGAACGATCGAAGGGGGTGAGAACGGATGCCGAGGTACAGGTACATCGGCCCGTGCAGGTGCGGTTTCGGACCGCACGCCTTCTACGAGGACACCGAGACGGGCAAGATAGTGCACGCCTGGGAGATCATCGGTGAAGGCGCCCCGGTGCCGCCCGCGTGGGGCGGAGGAGGCTGGGGCCGCGGATGGGGCAGAGGCTGGGGAGCCATCGCCTGGCTGGGCTACCTAGACGAGGACAAAGCCAAGGAACTCGCCGAGGCCTGGAAGGAGGCTTGGAGCGGCGTGGCCGAGGGCGAGGACGTGAGGAAGGAGATCGAGGAGCTCAAGAAGGCCATCGAGGAACTCAAGCGCAAGCTCGAGGAGGAGTGAACCCGCAGGATTTTTCATCGGACTTCCGCCCGGCACGGTGCACACAGGGGCGTGTCCCTCTACGCCCCTATAGTTCGAATATTTTCAAACTGGGGGTAAGCCGAGAGGTGCCCTTGTTCGACTATCACCCCGAGAGTATCCGGAGCTTCGTGGACACCGTGAGCAAGATGGTCGAGCACAAGTCCAAGGTCGACAGAAGGCTGTTTCTCCTAGTCAGAGGTGTCGTCTGGATGGCCTCCGAGAGCGAGTTCCTCCTAGCCGTACGGAGGGCGAGCAGGGAGATATGCAAGGCGTACGGGTTCGAGGATCTGAACGACGCGTTCGAGTTCTTCGAGTCCATGGATATAGGGGAGTTCGAGGCCCAGGACGTTGAGGACGACCTGGACGAAAGGATGGCGGATCTCGGCGACATGGTGGTATCCGTGTACGACTGCGTTTCGTGTAGCGGAGCACCCAACGTGGGCGAAACCCTGTGCGCGTTCGAAGGCCACATCATATTGGGTGCCGTCGAAGCAATCACCGGCGACAAGATGAGGGTCCTCGAGTACAAGTGCTGGGGATTGGGTGATGGGGTCTGCAAGTTCGTCCTCTTCCCACAAGGCGACCTCGAAGCCTTCAAGGAGGCTAGGTCCGTCGTCGACGGGAGGAAAAGGTGACCGATGAGGAACCTGACCCGGGCCGAACCCCGTGATGAAGGGAGCGTTTGCCGGAGGTCACACCGTGGGCACGGGGGATGACAATACGGCGGCCACGTCGTCGGGGGTCCTGCACACTTCCACCAAGAACCCCATCCCAGCCAGCCTCCCTATCAGCTCATCCTTGCCCACCCCATCGAGCGTAACCCCGTCGGGACCGAACATCGCATCCGGCAAGATCACCATCGAGGGTTCCTCGGGCGGGTTCAGGCTTTCCAACTCACGGAGGACGTCACCGGCCGTCAAGAGACCGGCCGCCCCTATCACGCCCCCGAACACCCTGTTCTTCACGACGACGAGTTCCACGCGATCCAACCCCTCCACGGCCGGCTCGAAGACGGGGGCGGCGAGCTCCCCCGTGACCAAGTAAGTGTACACATCCGGCTCCGGGAGATCGGGGGGATCCTCAACTGGTTCCCCTAGGAGGGCACGCAACGTAGGGGACGGCCTGACCTCGGATTCCACCTCACCACCAACCTCGTCGCAGACCCTCAAGATCCACCTTACCTCCTCCTCCGTGGGGAACCTGAACCCCTCGGCCAGGTCGGTACCCCCGACCGGGAACACCCTGATCTCCGAGACCCCTAGCTCGTCCAACCTCCTCAGCGAGAACGGGAGTTCCTCCAGGTTGTAACCGGGCGTCAGGACCAAGTCCGCTATAACCCGCACACCGACGTCTTCGAACGCGGGTAACAGTTCCAACAGTCGATCGGCGTTCGGGTTCCTCATCAACTCGCATCTCGTCTCAGGTACGGCCGTGTGAACCGAGATCTGGATCTCGTCGAGACCTCTCGAGGCCAGATCCTCTATCCTCCCGGCGTCAAGACCCACGTTGCCCGCGGTGTCCACGATCCTGAACGTCAACTCCGGATACCTCTCCGAGGCCTTTTCCACCCTCTCCTCGAGGTTGGGATCGTTGAGGGTGTCGTGTTTCGTGGTGTCCACTTTACCCCCGTTCCTCCTCAACACCTCGGGCGGGTTCTGCCGGATGTAGCAGAATATACAGTCGTTACAGCAAGGTCCCGCGTCCCTGGAGGGTGGGATCACCGCCAACCCTTCGGGTTCGGGTATGAGGTCGAGGTCTAACTCGTCTATCGGGTGGACGTACCCGTGCTCATCGACCTCGAAGATCTCGATACCTTTCGTGTCTCTCACCCCCTCAGGGGGTCGACGGTTTGGCCATCAGGTTCGAGCCCGTCGTCGAGCCCGAGGACGCCGTGGAGGCCGAACTGCTGGTATCGAGGAAGAAGCTCTCCTTCCTCGGAGGCGTAGACCCCGAGACGGGGACCGTGGTAGATCCCACCCACGACCTCAAGGGGGAGAGGGTGTCGGGGAAGATCTTGCTGATACCCGGCGGGAGGGGATCCACGGTGGGGTCGTACGTCCTCATGGAGATGGCCCGAAGGGGCACCGCCCCCGCCGCCATCCTAACCCTCGAGGCCGAACCCATACTGGTGGTGGGATGCGTGTTGGGCCGGGTGCCGTTGGCCCATAGGCCCGATCGCGACCCCTACGAGGCGCTGGAGGGGGCCGAGAGGGTTAGGTTGGAACCCGAAGGGAAGGTATCACCCGTCGGGTAGGGGCTCGGCAACGCCAGCCCTCCGCATCGTGTCTCGGTCGGACCCACCTCCTCACCGCCCCGTCGACGTCGCAACGTTGAAAAGACGGCGGATAAACGGGTTCCGGGGGTGAGTCCCTTGGCGGAGGAGGAAGGCTCCCAGTACGAGCAGGTTATCTTGGGCGTCCCCGTGACCGTCGACGACGAGAGGGCCAAGAGGGCCGTCGAGGAGGTAAGGGACACGTCGCAGTTCTTCGGTAGGGACGTCAGGTTGCACTTCGGTCTGAACACGATGCGTTTCGCCGGTCTTGTCGCCGGTATGCTGTTCGCGGTGATATTCGTGGTGCCGGTGATGCTCTACCTCCTCTGAACGCACCCCTCCCACGCGGGTGCCTCCCTTGCGCATAGCCTGGGGCATCACCGGCGCCGCCCACCTTCTCGTCGAATCGTTCAAGATCATGGAACGAATAGCACGGGAGCATCGGGTCAGCGCCTTCCTGTCGGAGGCCGGCGAGGAAGTCGTCAGGATGTTCGGACTCGAGAGGAAACTCGAGGAGATATGCCCCGGAGGCCACTTCAGGGAGATCTTCAGACAGTCCGAGCAGGGCGCCAGCTCCCCCATAGTGGGACGCTTCGCCATGGGCAAATACGACCTCCTCATCGTCACACCGGCCACCGCCAACACGGTCGCCAAGATAGTCCACGGGATAGCGGACACACTCGTCACCAACGCCGTCGCCCAGGCCGGCAAGGGTGAGACTCCCACCTGGATAGTACCGTGTGACCCGAGGGAAGGCTACCTGGAGACCGTCACCCCCTACATCGTGCGCAGGAGCGAGTGCGAAGGATGCGGTCGATGCGTCGAGGCTTGTCCCCAGACGGCGGTGAAACTCGTCGACGGTAAGGCATGGATCGACTTGACGAGATGCGTGGGGTGCGGCGCCTGCGCGGGCGCGTGTCCCGTCGGCGCCATATCCGGTGGAGAAACGTACCGAATGAGGGTTAGAAAGGTGGACGCGAAGAACGTGGAGAAACTCAGGGACATGGAGGACATCGAGGTGTTCGAGCATCCGAAGGAGATCCTACGGGCGCTAGAGGACCTTGAACCCGGGTAGGGTACTCCTGCTCACGGGGCGAAGGGCGGCCGACATCGTCCGACGCGCCGCCTCCGATTACGATTGGGCGGACGTCAAGGTCCTCCCGATAGAGGTCGCGGCCCTCATGACCACCTCCTTCATCCTCGACAACCTCTCCAAGGAGGACGTCGACGGCTACGATCTCGTCCTGGTTCCAGGCCTTTTCAGGGGGAACGTCAGGGAACTCGACGAGAGGTTGGAGGCGGATTTCAGGCTCAGCACCAGGGAGGCGAGGGACCTTCCGGTGCTCCTGGAGGAGATGGAAAAGGGGTTCGAACCCTCCAAGGACGTGCCCGCGTGCGTTTTGTTGAGGGAAAGGTTGCTGGACAGGGTGGGTAGGGTCATCGAGGAGGCCGAGGGAGAGATCCCGGACGACGCGTGGGTTGATGTCGGTCCCGTACGCGTGGCCCCGGGATGCAGACCCAGGGTGTTATCCGAGGTGTTCTGTGATGGCAGGGAGCCCGAGGACGTCGCCGTCGAGGCATCGAGGAGGGTCGATCACGGTGCTGAGATAGTGGACCTCGGGTTCCACGAGGAGGACCCCGAGCGTGCCGCCGCCGTCGCCGAGGCGGTCATCGACCGGGTGGGTGGGGACGCCGCCATCAGCGTCGATACCGGCGATCCGGACGTGATGGAGGCCGTGTTGTCGGAAGGAGCCCACATGATACTGAGCGCTTTCCCGGATTTCCGAGAGCCCCTGGAACTCGCTCGGGACTACGACGTTCCGGTCGTTATTTGCCCGTCGTCGAGGGATCCGAAAAAGGCCGTCGCGGAGTTATCCGATCTCCTTCGGTCGTGCGATCGGATGGGTGTAAAGGCCGTCGTGGATCCCCTCCTGGACCCTCCTTGGTCCGTCGTCGAATCGGTGGTGAGGTTCAAGGAGGTGGTGGAGCACATCGACGACGTCCCCACGTTCTTCGGCGCCGGCAACGTGTTCGAGCTCATCGACGCGGATTCGACGGGGGCTGCGGCCCTCTGCGCGGTGATGGCCGTGGAGTTGGGGGCGTCCATAGTGTTCACCCCGGAGGCGGGGGGGAAGACGGCGGGTAGCACCCTGGAACTCGCTATCGCTTCGAGGATGGCGTACGCGGCCGAGAAGACCGGCGGGTTTCCCAAGGACTTAGGCCTGGATCTCCTGGTGTTCAAGTCCAAACACAGGCCCTGGAACGGATCGGGAAGTGGCGAAGGAACGTCGCCTGCGGGCATGTCTCCACCACGTTCACCCGATCCCGCCGGTTACGTGAGGATCGAGGTGGACCACGAGGGAGGCGTTCTCAAGGTCACGCACGTGGGAACGGACGGTGAGAGGTTAACCCTGGAGGGTGAGGACGGGCTGGAGATCGCGATGGCTTTGATCGGCCTCGGTCTCGTGTCCAGGCTCGACCATGCGGCGTACCTAGGGTACGAGTTGGCCAGGGCAGAGGCGTGCCTCAAGGGGTTCAGGGTGTACGTTCAGGACGAACCGGAGGGGTTCTACGTCGACAAGCTCGAAGACCTACGTAGACTGGGGTGATCACGATGGACGTGGCTGTAACACCTTTCTACGAGGTGATCGTCGAGCTGCTAGGCGTCGAGCACGAGGTCATCGACCCGGGGGATGTCGAGAAGGCTGAGGCTGGTCTCGTCCTGGTACCGAGGGATCTCTGGACGGGTGACCATTCGGATTACCGGGCCGATTACGCGGTCCCGGTATCGGCGGCCTCGTTCTCTTCCCTGGTGGCATCCTGCGTCAGGGTAGGGAAGCTCCTCAGCGTCGAAGACGGGGTGATCCTACGTGCCGTACGGGAGGTCTTGGGGGTTTGGAACGTCGAGGATGTCGGGTTCGGGTGCCTGTGGTCGGACAAGAAGTTCATCAGGTCCTTGGCCCTCGATCTCGGGTTGCGGCTCGAGAAGGGGTGCCCGACGGTGAAGCCCGACTACGAGGGAGGGCGCGTACCCTCCCACGGTTTCGGGGAGGCCTTGGAGGCCCTGAGGATCAGGGCTCAGTCCCTGTCTTCCTTGGCCCGGAAAACATCGAGGAGGTAGTTCCACAGGGCTTCGGTGGCGCTGGTGTGGAGGGGCTTCTCGGACTTTATCATGTAGAAGCTTCTCTTTGGTCTGTCGACGAGCCTTATCGCCTTGACAAGGCCCGCCTCCTCGGCCCTCTTGGCGGCTTTCTCCGAGATGATGCTGATCCCCGCGCCTCTGGACACGGCGTTGATGACGGCGCTCGTGCTCCCCAGTTCCTCCACGACGTTGAAGTGACCGAAGTCCAGCCCGTGTTCCCTGAGGTACTTACGGACTTCCTCCCGGGTTCCCGACCCCGGTTCCCTGTTGACGAAGTCCTCCCCGACTATGTCCTCGACGCTGACCTCTTCTTTATCGGCCAACTCGTGGTCCGGGGGCACTATGACGACGAGTTCCTCCACCTCTATCGGTTCTATCTCGACGTCTCTACGGGTTACGAAGGCGTCGGTCCCTACTATCGCCAGATCCGCCTCTCCCTTCATCACGTGCTCCGTGGCCTCCTTGGAGTCGCAGACCCTGACCACAACGTCGACCTTCGGGTACTTGTCCTTGAACTCCTTGAGGTGCCCCGGGATGATGTGTTCACCGGGTACGGTGCTCGTGGATAACCTCACCCTGCCCGAGGGTTCCTTGGAGAGGGCCGCTATCTTGTCCTTGGCCCTGCAGACGGCCTCCAGCGTCGCTTCGATGGCTTCCAGCGCTATCTCCCCTTCGTCGGTCAACTCCACGCCTTCCGGCGTCCTGACGAAGAGTCTCGCGCCGAAGAACCTCTCGAGGGACGCTATCTGATTGCTCACCGTCCCCTGCGTGATACCCAGGGCCTCAGCGGCCTTGGAGAAGCTCTTCTGGCGCACCACCTCCTTGAAGGTCCGGAAGTAGCTGATCCTTGGATCCGCCACGATCATCGCCCCGTGCGATCGAGGTTTCAAGGTATCAAACCGTTCGATATGGGATGTTACCCGTGTCCGTCGCCGTCGTTTTTCCCCGTCAATTAAAGTGGTTCGGCCGTTTCACCGGATGAGATCGGGGAGTCTGTCCGCCTCGACCAGCCTCTCGCAGTACTCGCACCGGTACACGGGAGGATCGTCCGACTCGAGCACGAACCGCGTCCGCACGGGTTCTCTCTCGTCGTTCGTTATGCAATTAGGGTTAGGACATTTGATCACGCCTTCAACGGTTTCAGGCGGTTTTACCTTAAACTTCTTAACGACTTCGTAGTCTTTGATTATGTTAACGGTAGCCTCAGGAGCCACTATAGCAACTTTATCTACTTCGTCTCTTTCCAGTAATTTGCCTTCTATTTTGATAATATCTTTCTTTCCCATCTTCGAACTGTCCACATTAACCGCTATAAGTACCGTGTCTTCCTCCATGTTAACGTTTAAAATCTTTATTATATCCATAGCCCTACCTGGTGGAATATGATCTATCACCGTCCCGTTTCTAATTTTCTTAACCTTAAGTTCTTTACTCATCGATAACCTTCCCCACGTCATCCGTTAAGTATTAAATCCAAGAGGGCCATCCTAACCACGACACCGTTCCTAACCTGGTCGAAATACCGAGCTTGAGGCAGCTCGTCCACGTCCGGCTCTATCTCATCGACCCTGGGCAACGGGTGCAGGATCACCAAGTCATCGTCCGCGTACTCCTCTATCATCCGACGGGTGATCTTGTAGCTCCCCTTCACCTTCTCGAACTCCTCCGGGTCCGGAAACATCTCCCTCTGTATCCTGGTCACGTAGAGGACGTCCAACTCGGGCAGTACCTCGGTGACGTCCTCGGTCTCCGTGACCTCGGCCTTCCCCTCGATGTCCACCCGAACGTGCTCCGGGATCCTGAGCTCGGGCGGGGAGATGAGGTAGATGCGGGCGCCGAACTCCGCCAGCGCTTGCACGAGGGAATGGACGGTTCTGGCGTACTTCAGGTCACCCAGTACACCGACGCGTAGTCCCTCGATCCTACCCTTCTCCTTGACTATCGTGTACAGGTCGAGCAGCGTCTGCGTCGGGTGCTGGTTGGCCCCGTCGCCCGCGTTGATCACCGGTACCGATGAGTACTCGGCCGCCAGCCTGGCCGCGCCCTCCTTCGGGTGCCTTAGAACTATGACGTCGCAGTAGTGCTGAACGGTCCTCACGGTGTCGGCCAGGTTCTCACCTTTCGCCGTTGAGGCCGCCTCCTTTCCCACCATCGAGATCACGTCTCCACCCAGCCTCAGCATGGCGCTCTCGAACGAGAGCCTGGTCCTCGTGCTGGGGGCGAAGAAGAGCGTGCACAGGATCTTACCCTCCAGCCTGTCGTCCCCGGTCTCGTACACCTCCTCCATCTCGCGGGCCCTTTCGAGGACCCGCTCTATATCATCCCTCGAGAAGTCGCGGATCGATATCACGTGGAACACCGTGTTTTACCCTCCCAGGACCGTCCCATGCACCCTTTAAAAGTCACGGAACCCGCGGGAACGGGGGGAACCACCACGACCGAGGAACTCCTCAGCCACGCGGCCTACAACGTGGGGATGATCCTGAGCGAGATGGGACTGGGCAACGTACACGGGGAACTGGCAAACCCGTCCCCCTCCACGTTCGCGTACTACGTGCGAACCTTCGCGGAGGGATGCATAGAGACGGGTTACGTGCCGTGGGAGGAGGAGCCCGAGGAGGACGAAGAAACGGAGCTTTACCTCGCGTACAAGGCCATGGTCGATGACTCGTTGGACGAGTTGCTGAGGACGATCATAATCACGAAGGAATGGGCCGACGAGGCCGGCATCGATCTCATGGGAACCCTCCCGTACAAGGTGGCCGTGTGGCGGATGGTGTACGGGTTCCTGTTCGCGTACATCATGGACGAGCTGGACGACGAGGCGGTGGAAAAGCTCCTGGAGGGAATGAAGGAGGAGATGATGGAGTACCTCGAGGAGAAGGGCGACGACGCCGCGGAGTACGCGGCTCAACTCCTCGAGTACGGTCTGTTCGATTACTCGGTTTCATCCCTAGTGGAGGCGGCGTCGAAGCTGGTGGTGGAAGAACTAGAGGGCGAACCGTACGTCGTGGGGATAGGCGTCCCGGACGTCGACGATACCATCCGCGAGATCGTCGTCAACAGGGTGAAGTCGGAGTCCACGATCGAGGAGAGGGTGGCCTCCATCGTGAAGAAGGTGTGAGGTGTGCCCCCGGCTGGAGGGCGAGGGGTCATCGGTGGTGATATTCACCCCCTCCCCCTCGACGCCGCCGTCGGGTTGTACCGGGGGCCCGGAGCCCCGGATCATCGGACACCCGGGCCTCACCGGTCACAGGCCGTCGATGACCGTTAGAACGGCGTCGAGGTCAGTATGTTCAGGGTCACCAGCTCCTCGAAGTACTTACCGTAGTCCTCCAGCGCCGACATCAGCGACGTGATCACGCCCACCGTCAGGTTCTCGGCGGCCGCCTTCGTGACGTCCGGTGGTATGCCCAGGTACTGCTGCAACGGACCCTCCAACGGTGTCACGGCCACGTCGACGGCGCTCTTAACGTATTCGAGTATGCTACCCATCAGCCCCTTCATGGCGGCGTCTATGGCCGAGTAAACGGCCCAGTACACGGGCGTGTTGTAGGCGGCCCTTCTAGCGTCGAGCATCGATACCACCTTGGACGCCGAGGCCCCACCGTACATCAGGTACCTCGTGTCGAGAACACTCGGGTACTGCGCCAGGTAGATGTAAGCCAGCCACTGCCTCAGCTGCTCCACCAGCCCAGCCAACATGTTCCTGGCCTCCGTGCCCAGGATGTACTCCACCAGGTACTTCTCGCCGAACACCTTGAGGAACTCACCCAGGTAGGGCGCCAGCGGTGCCAAAGGAGAGTTGCTGACGTAGTTGTTGATCACGTAGTCGACCACGGTGCTCACGGCGCCCGTGGCCCACTCCTCGTACGGCTGGAGGATCGCGTCCGTGAGCGTGTCCGTGTCCGGTATGACGGGCTGGACGTCCCCCTCACCCTGTAGCAACAGCGTGGCGACGTCGCTCGTCGTCGGCACGTACTTGACGGGTATCTCCTGGTAACCCGACGCCTGGAACACCCTCACGTACGAGGCGTACATCACGGCCTCCAGTTCACTGACCTTGGTTATACCGGGCTTCTCCAGCCACTCCAACTGTAGCACCGCGGGGACGGCTTTGACCGTGGTCTCGACGTCCATCCCGAGGAGAACGGCATCCTCGTGTTCCGCCGGGTTGAGCGCCGGGCCGAGGAACGCTATTCCCGTACCCTTGGTCGGGTTCGGGAGCAGGTACACTGGTAACGCTATGAAATCGCCGTAACCCGGTGCCTGTTCGGGGATAGGTCTGGCGTTCTCGGAGAACACGACGAGGTAGGGAAACTCCGCGCCCTCGAGCTTCAAGTTACCCACGAAGAGCCCCGCGTCGGGTAGGTAGTAACCCTCGGCCGCCGCCAGGAACTTCACGTTGATCGGTTTGGGTTTCGGTTTCGGCGGTGTCTGAGTTACCTGAGGGACCGTCTGTGTCGTCTGTTGCGAGGGAGACTGTTGCTGGGACGTTTGCTGTTCACCCGGCGTCTGAGTTTGTCCCGACGTGGAGGCCGTGGCCTGCTGCGCGGCCTGTTCCTTCACGGTGGTGATCTGTGATTGTTGGGTTTGGTTCTGCTCGGATGGTGTAGTCGTTGTCTGCGTCTCGGGGGTGGGTGTTGCGGTCTCGGATGTTTCCTCCGTCTCGGGGGGGTAGTAGTACCCTATGGGGACTATCTCGGGCTTGGTGAGGTGCTTCCCGTTGGGTAGCGTTATCCTCTGGAGTAGGTCCTGGTAAGCCTGTTGGCACCTGGCCGTCGGGTACACTATCACGGTACCTATGGGCCAGCCTACCTTGCCCAGGTTCTTGACCTCGACGTCCATGATCAGGGGGGCGGGCGTCGGTACCACGACGAAGTACTGGGAAGCGTAGGTGCCCGTGGGTATTTCGGTTTGAGCGCCGACCGCACACGGCATGGTCAGGAGGATCAGCGCGGGTACCATCACGTGTGCCCTCAACGGTCGTATCCTCCCCCGTGCGAGGGGGTCGACAGGGGCGTCTAAATTACGGTTTCAGGAGATCCCGCCGGGTGTTCGGGGCGAGGGTGGCGTGGATCGTTATGAATTTCGTAACGATATGTGGGTTGTTTTTGGTGGGGCCGCCCGGATTTGAACCGGGGTCTCACGGCCTCTGGACCGCCCCCCTTACGGGGGCGGTTCCCCAGCCGTGAAGGATAGACCAGGCTACCCCACGGCCCCTCCGGAAGAGCCCAGTCGGACGCGAGGATGGGAGATTATAACGTTAACGGGGCGTCCCGAGCCTGTACGGGGTGTAAGGGAGGGATTCCTTCAGGAGGTCCCTGTGCGATAGTAACATCCTCCTACAGCAGTACCTCTCGACGCCGAGCTCGTCCAGGGCCTCCTTCGGGTGCATCCCTTCGTCCTCCACCATCTTACGGTACTTCTCCCACAGGTGGGCTATCGGCCGACCGCACGTGAAGCACCTTATAGGTATGATCATGAGGGAACGACCCCGAGGGGCTTAACGGTAGCTCTTCTGCCTCCTGGCCCTGGCACCGCGTCCTCCGAACTTCTTCGGTTCCTTCCTCCTGGGGTCACCCTTCAGCATGTGCCTATCGTACGCTAGGAACGCGTCCCTGAGGTCCGGGTCACCTGTCCACTCCACCAGGCCCCTGGCGATCGCTATACGGGCCGCCTCCGCCTGGCTCATCCATCCACCTCCTTGAACGCTCACGTCGATGTCCACCTGGCTGACTATGTCCTCGCCCGCTATCATCAAGGGTTCCATTATCTTCATCCTCGCCATCTCCGGCTCGATGATGTTGATAGGCCTCTTGTTGATCCTGACCCTGCCTTCTCCCTCCCTGATCACGGCCCTGGCTATGGCCGTCTTCCTCTTCCCGGTCGTCTGAACTATCCTGGTCAAGTCAGGCCTCCCCCGGTGCCCTGTAACCGAGCTCCCTCGACAGATCCTCTAAGGTCACGTACCAGATCCTACCGAGCCTTCTCATGTCCGCTTCGGGCACCCGCTCCGGCTCGATATCGTGCTCCTCGACCCAGTACGGTGTTCCCACGTACGCGCGCAGGCGCCTGAAGGCCTCCCTGCCCCTTTTCGTCTTCCAGGGCAACATACCCCTGACTACCCTCCTGAAGATGAGGTCGGGGCGTCTCGGGTAGAAGGGACCCTTCTTCGGGTCCCCCCGCTGTATCTTCTGAACCCACTCCTCGATTATCTTGGTCCGCTTGCCGCTGATGATGGCCTTCTCGGTGTTGATGACGGCGATCCTCTCGCCCTTGAGCAACCTCTTGGCGACGACGCTGGCGAGACGGCCCAGTATCGCGTCGGTAGCGTCTATCACGGTCCATTCCTCGGGATCGAACGGTTTGGAGTGCGCGTAGTCCGTGGCCATCCCTCAACACCCCTCATTCGATTATGCGGACGTTGGAGCCCTTGGGGTTCTCCTCCAGCAACTCCTCGATGGTCAGGCACTCGCCACCCGCGGCCTCTATCTTCTTGCGGGCCGACTCACTGAACCTCCAGGCGGCCACCCGCACGGGCACGGTGATCAAACCACCGCCCAGTACCTTGCCGGGCACCAGTACGGTCTCGTTTTCCTGGATGACCCCTCTCCGCGCGAGCCCGTCTATCTTGCCCACGTTCACTTCAGCGCGGGCTCTTCTGGGTCTAGCCAACCTCCTCGCCACGTCGGCCCATATCCTCGCGCCGTGTTCCTTGGAGGCCTTCTCCAGCGTCCTGATCAGTTTCCTAAGCTCGATGTTCGTGGGACCCGTGGGGGCCCAGGTCACGCTCACTCCTCCCCTTCCAGTTCCTCCTTCAGCGCCTCTTTCAGCGAGGAGACCTTGTGCTCGAGGGCCTCGAAAGCGAGCTCAAATGTCTTCTTGAGGGGGAGGGAGCCGTCCGTTTCCACGTTGAACACGAACGCGTCGTCCCTCAGCTCGAGACGAACCGCCCCGTCCGTGGCCTTCTCGTACTCCTTGTACATGCGACACTCGGGCAGGCGTTCCTCGTCGATCTCGACCACCTCTCCGTTCTCGATCCTGAGGATCCCTTGGGGACACTCGTAATCGATACCTTTCTCCTTGAGCTTCTCCTCGTCCACCACTATCTCCGGCATACCTTTGTACCCGACCGCGGTCACGGGCTTCCACTTGGCGTGCTCGTACCCGAAGCCTAGGACGGCGATGGCTTCCAGCCGGAGACGTTGACCCTCGCCCATCTCGACGATGGGCATGTCCGGGAACACGGGTTCTACCTCGGGGTGATCGAACTCCAGGTCGCCCGCGTACACCGTACCTGGCCCTTCGACCTCGAGCGTGGCCCTGACTTGACACCGCTCGCATCCTCGGCCTCCGCACTCGCAGAGGTCCGGTGGGTCGAACTGCTCGATGTCCTCGACCTTCAGCGGTATGAGGCCGAGCCGGTGCGCCAGCATCTCGTCGTACATCGGCGTGTCGTTCTCGTAGATTATCACGTCCTCTATGGCCAGTGTGGGAACCAGGGTGTAGAGGGCGCGCCTGATGGTGTTGACGAACTCGGGGGACGTGTCCTCGAGGATGAGGGTGGCCTTCTCGACGTCCGCCCTCTCGTACCTGTAGAGGCGGGCGCGCAAGGGGGTTCAGACCCTACGTCCTCTCTTACCGCCCGGTCTCCTGGTACCGTCGTGCGGGATGGGCGTCACGTCCTCGATCCTACCTATCTTCAGCCCGGCTCTCGCCAGCGCCCTTATCGCGGCCTGGGCTCCCGGACCCGGCGTCTTGGGACCGTGACCACCCGGTGCCCTCACCTTCACGTGAACCGCGGTGATACCCTTTTCCTTGGCTTCCTCGGCGGCCCTCCTCGCCGCCTTCATGGCCGCGTACGGGGAGCTCTCCTCCCTGTCCGCGTCCACCACCATTCCGCCGGAACACCTGGCCACGACCTCAGCACCCGTGATGTCCGTGATCGTGATTATGGTGTTGTTGAAGGACGCGTAGATGTGGGCTATACCCCACCTGTCCTTCTGCTTCTTCTCCTTCTTACCCTCCTCGGCCACGGTGGATCACACCCCGATCACTCCTCCTCGCCCTCGGCCTCCGCCGGGGCGGGCTCCTCTCCCAGCATCTGCTTCCTGAGCGGGTGATCCTCCTGCCTCAGCGGGGAATGAGGCGCGTAATCGATCTTGTCTTCCTCCTCCCTCGGTACCAGGTAGCTCGGGACGGTGACGATCCTGTCCCCGATCGCGATGTGCCTGTGAACTATGAGCTGCCTGGCCTGGAGCGGGGTTCGAGCCAGGCCCTTCCTGTAGACCTGGGTCTGTAGTCGTCTCTCCAGGACGTCCTCCACGGTCAGCTTCAGGACGTCGTCCAGCGTGGCCTCCTCGGGTTTCTTGTCCAGGATACCCAGCTCGTAGAGCTTCCTGAACAGGGCCCGTCTCTCCCTGTCCGCCTCGGGGTCCGTCCGGGCCATCAGCTCCTTGGCCCTGTCCCTCCACCTCTTCAGCTGGGTCTGGTGCTTCCAGAGCTCCCTCTTGCGCCTGAGCCCGTACTTCCTCATGAGCTTACGCTCGTACTCGAGCCTCTCCGCCTCCCACGGGTGACGAGGCGTTTCGTACTTCTTCCTGGGCTTCTTGGGGTCTCCCACGGGCCTGCCCCCTTAGCGCTTCTTCTTCACACCGAGGGTCTGACCGCGCCTGAACGAGGACTTCGTCCTCTGTCCTCTCACGGGTAGACCCAACTCGTGTCTTATACCCCTGTAGGCGCGGATCTTCTTCAAACGGTCGATATCCTGCTTGACGGTCATGTCGAGCTGGACTCCGACCAGGTGCATGTCCTTACCCGTCTCGTAGTCCTTCCGCCTGTTGTACATCCAGCTCGGGATCTCGGACTCGCCCTCCGCGAGCTTATCGATCTCCTCCTGGATCCTCTCGATCTCCTCGTCGGAGAGCTCACCCAGGAGCTTGTTCTCGTCGATGCCGAGCCTCCTGCAGATCGCGTACGCCATCCTGATGCCGATTCCCTTGATCCCCGTGAGTGCGTACGGGACCTTCTTGTGCCCGTCCAGGTCGACGTCCGCGATCCTCACGATGGGCTTGATCTCCTCCTCGGCCATGAACGAACCCCCGCGGGCCGGAGTCGATCCGCTTAAAAAGCTCGCGGAGAGCGGCGTCGGGTAAACCCCGTCATCCTCATCCCCGAGGTCGGCCGACCCCTAACTCCCCATCCGTTTCGGCCTCGAGCCACTCCAGGAAACGTATCATTTTCTTCCTCCTACGCTCCGCGATCCGACGCCCGGTGCCCGTGTGCATGAGATCCGACAACCGCAGGAGCTTCTCGTGGAAGTGTCGTACGCCGTCCTCGAGCGTGGTCCTCCTCTCCCCGACGACGCAGAAACACCTCGCGACACCGATAGCGCCCATGGCGTCCAGGTTGTCGGCGTCCTGGAGTATCATAGCCTCGAGGGTCTCCGGATTCGGGCCCGTGGAGTACCTGTGCGCTTCGATCGCGTGTACGACCTCCCCCACCTTCCCCTCGGGGAAGCCGACCTCGGGGAGGATCTCCTCGGCGATCTCCGCACCCACCTTCGCGTGATCCTCCCCCGTCCTCTCCTCCACGGGCCTACCCACATCGTGCAGCCAGGCGGCCGCCCTCAACACCTCCGCGTCTCCTCCCTCTTCCCTCCGAATAACCTCGCACAACCTCACCACGCGCTTCACGTGTGAGAAGTCGTGAGACGGTGGAGATCCCCTCATCTTCCCCTCAACGAACCTCACCAAGGGTCTCTCCCAGGGGAAAGAGGGCTCGATCATCCAGGGACTTCCACCCTAGATCTCGAGGAGCACGAAGCCCGCCTGCCCCGGGTTGATGATCCTGGTCTTCCCTATCTCGTCCTCGCCCGCGGCCTCGTGGATGTGGGCGCAGAAGTGGAAGTCGGGTTGGTACTCCTCTACGATCTTCCTAATGGCCTCGCTGCCCACGTGATCGCCGGACTCGATCCTGTCGACCTTCGTATCCTTGGGCGGCGCGTGCGTCATCAGTATCACGGGCTCGGACGCGCTGCTCATCAAGTCGCTCAGCCTGGTCTCGAACACCCTCTCCTCGAACTCCAACGGGGTATCGAACGGTGTCGGGTTCGATCCACCCATGCCCACGACGTCGTAGTCCCCGACGTGTTTGACCCGGAGGTGAACCGAGTACCCGGACGTGTCCAGGACCCTTACCACCTCGGGCGTGTCGCAGTTACCCGGTACCGCGAGGACCTCGTGCCCGTGTTCGGTCAGGACGTCGAGTATCTCCTCGGCCACGGAGGCGGGATCGTCCAGGTTGAAATCCGACAGATCCCCGGCGACGAATATCACCTCGGCGTCCTCCTCGGCCGCCCTCTCGGAGACCTCCTTGGCGGCCTCCACATCACCGTGGAAGTCCGCCGTCACCACGACCTTCACGCGGGCATCACCCCGGGACGATGATTTCCGGTCACTTCCGGGACCGGACGGTGAACTCATCTAAGTACTCCTCGTCCCCCGCTTCTCCAGGAGCTTGCGCCAGTCCTCCGGCAGCTCCCTTATCTCCATCAGGGCCTCCTTCACGCGCTCCTTGTCCCCGAACACCTCCACGACGTCATCCTCGACCTGCTCCACGATCACCCCGGCGCTCTCGCAGACGTCCTGCAATCTCTCGATCTCGATGACCTCGGGCAGGGTGACCCTGGCGAAACCGTCACCGGCCCTGGGCTTGGGACGGAAGGGCTTGGGTTCGAACCTCGACTTAACGGTGTGCTCCCTGAACCTCGGGGCCAGCTCCTCCACCCTGTTCACCCAATCCGTGAGACGATCCAGCAGGTCGGGATGCCGGGAACAAGCCTCGGCCAAGGCCCTCTGGGCACGATCGAGGTACTTGTGAGCCTTGGCGAGGGTCCGCTCCGTGGTGTGTGGATCGTACTCGTAATGAAGGAGCACGACGCGCGCCACCCTGAGGTTCTCGATCACGTCCCTCGGAACTTCACCCTCACGGTTCCTGAGCTCGGACACCACCTCGTTAAGCGCCACCCACTGAGCCTTCAACGCCTCGGCTCCCGGGGTAGGGCCTAAGGGTCCCTGTTCCTCCACCCGAGACTTCCCCCGTCACTTGGAGGCGTCCAGGACCCTCTTGACGGCCCTCTTGGAATCCGAGGAAAGGACCGCGCCGAGGTCCCTCTCTATCATGCGCTCTACGTCCTCCACCCCGTCGACCTCCTCGAGGAACACCACGTAGTACGACCGGGTCCCATCAACGTTAAACAATATCAGCTCCGGATCCTCGGAGAGGTCCACGTCGGACAGATGCGCCTTCAACCTGGCGAAGTCCTTCAGATCGTCGTCCAGATCCGTGTACCGACCCGCGAACACGTACTTCACGACGAACTTCGTCAAGAGCGTTCACCCCCGGATGAACGGGTCGGAGACGGCCGTTCTCCTCACCCGAGCCCACGTCAGGCTCGGGATCCAGGCCCTCTCGTCATCCCCCTCCGTGTAACCGGGGGTGTTTCGGGCATACCGACCGATATCAAAGGAGCGGTGACGGTACCCCTGATCGGAGTCGCCCTGGGACTGTTGTACTCGCCGATGGCGGCCGCTCTATCGCTGGTAACCGAGATACTGATCACCAAAGCCCTGATACCCACCGTCTACCCATGGATCAGCTACAACCCGCTGACCATGAAGGTGATCACGGCGTCGATCGTGGCACCCGTCGTGGAAGAAGGCTTCAAGGCCGCGGGTTTCCTCGTGATCCCCACGGTACTGGCCGCGATCCTGAGGTGGTTCTCCGGGGTATCGATCGTCGGGAAGCCGCTCGCCACGGCGGCCGAGTACATCGACCTATGCCGAAAGGACGTGCTAGGGGCCGTATGCACGGCCGGAGCCACGGCCCTGGGTTTCTCCATGATCGAGAACGCCCTGTACACGCTGGCCGCCTTCAAAATGGGTGGACCACTCGCCTCCCTCCTCGTCGGAGCCTTCAGAACCGTCATCTCCACCCCGATGCACATCGTATCGACGGTATCGTTCGCCCTGATGTACACCTACGTGGCGAGGGCACGCTGGTGGGGGATCCCACTCGGGTACACCGTGGCCGCCCTGATACACGGCGCGTTCAACTACACGGTACTGTCCGTGTCTTACCACGCCCAGAAACCCACCACCAGACCCGTGGTCGTGAGACCCACCCCGGCGCCACAACCACACCCGACCGCACCGACACCGACGCCGCACCCGGCCCCCACGGCGCCGGCACCGCCTCCAGCCCCGGCCGGAACCCAGCAGCAGGGAGGGGAAGAAGTCGTGCGGGTGATAGTTAGGGTGGGAGGTTACCTGGCCAAGGCCCTGGTACCCTTCTCGGGGTGAGGGCCGGGTCAACACTTAAAGGAGTCTTCACGGGCGCCGGACGCCTCCGCCCGCCCATCACTCATCATCCCCGGCCGGGTGGAGGACCGTGCGTGTCTTCGTGGGTTCGACGGGGGCCAGCGGACAGGTTTACACGGCCAGACTCCTCGAGATCCTAACCTCGAAAGGCGTCGAGGTCGAGTTCACGGCCACGGACAACGCCACTAAGGTGATGAAGCGCGAGGGGGTCGAACCCCCCGACGACGTCCGCGTCTACGACCCCGAGGACATCACCGCGCCCCCGGCCAGCGGAACCCACCGTATCGACGCTTACGTGGTTTGCCCCTGCACCCTCAACACCATGGCCTGCATCGCACACGGCATCGGGAACGATCTCGTCAAGCGCGCGGCCCTCGTGGCCCTGAAGGAGGGGAGGACCCTGATCGTGGTCCCCAGGGAAACACCGTGGCCCAGACAGGCCTTCGAAGCCGCCCTGAGATTGATCGACTCGGGCGCCGTGGTCCTCCCTGCTTCACCCGCCTTCTATCACCGCCCCGAGACCGTCGAAGACGTCGTGGACTACGTGGTCCAGAAGATCCTGGACGCGATAGGCGTGGACGTCGACCTGGTCAGGTACCGGGGATGAACTTCCTGTACGGATCCTCCTTCAACAACCTCCTCAACTCGTCCACGGTCAACCCACGGATCTTATCACCGAAGAAATCACACCTACCTAGGGTCACCCTACCGTACTTCTCCAATTCGGGACTGCTCACGGTGACGCTTATCTCCGCGTCCTCGCCCCCGGGCGTCTTCACCTTGATGTTCACGTAGTGCTCCGGGATATCCAACGGTTTACCTCCTCTCTCCGTAAGAACAACCTCCTCGACGTCGACGACCTCTATCCCGGCTTCCTTCAACCTCTCGATGACCTCCTCCGGATCCGTCGTCCCCAGCACGGCGATGTCGATGTCGCTATCCCGCTTGATGTTACCCCTCCAGACGCTCCCTATCAACCTGGGATCCAAGTCCTCTATCGCCTCCATGACCTTGAGGGCCTCCTCCCTCAACCTCTTGAGGCGTTCCAGCTTCTTCTCTCCCTCCACCTCGTCCCCGATCCTATCGAGTTCAACGGCAACCTCCCTGTTGGACGGCATTATGTTGCCGACACCGAGTCTCTTCGCGGCCAACCGCTTCGCGTCGATGTACTCGTCCACTACGCCCTCGTAGAGCAGCCGAGCCGCCTCCCTAGCCACCTGCTTCCTGACCCAATCCAAACCGTCCCTATCCAGCCTTCTATCCACCATGGTCGGACTTTGCCCGCCCGAACCCTCTCACGGTTTCAACCAACTCCCTGACCCTCGAGGGATCCACCGGGGAGGAGACGTCACCTCCCCTCTTGAACCAGGTACCCACGATGAACCCGACGGCACCGGACTTCAAAAAACCTCCCACGTTTTCCGGGGTCACACCGCTACCCACCAGGATCCTCTCCACCACCGAAGAGGCTCGCCTTACGTCCTCGGGATCCGCCGGGGACCCCGTCCTAGACCCCGTCACTATCACGGCGTCCGCGAGACCCCTCTCCACGGCGTCGGCCACCACCTCCTCCAGGGGCCTATCGTCGAGGGGCGAGGCGTGCTTCACCCTCACGTCCGCCAGGATCGCGACGTCACCCTCCAGCCCCAACATCCTCCTCTCCGCGATCACATCCCTGGCCACGGGGTTCAACAGGCCCTGATCGGTGGCCAACGCCTCCACGTAAGCGTTGACCCTCACGAACTCCGCGCCGGTCGCCGCGCAGATGTCGACGGCGGCCACACCATCGCTCCTCAAAACGTTGACACCCACGGGCACTTCGACCGAGGAGACGACCTCCGAGACCACCCGCGTCATCGCGGCCACGGTTGCCTTAGGCACGTCGGTACCGGCGTAGGGTGCATCACCCAGGTTCTCCACGATCACCCCGTCCACGCCGCCCTCCTCAAGGGCCGCCGCGTCCCTGAGGGCGCTGTCCACGGCCCTCTCAACGTTCCCTCCCCTGGGCGATCCGGGCAGCGGGGGCAGATGAATCACGCCTATCACTACCGGCTCCCTCCGGAACGGCCACGGCACCCGTCACCACCCGCCGATAAGTACGCGTCGACCAACGCGGTCACCACGGATGGGACCACGTGTTCCGTGGCGAACGTGACCCCAGGGCACAGGTCCAGGACGATGTCGCAACTCCTAAGGACGCCACGTGGAAGACCCACCCTGGAGCCGGCGAGCACGACCACCTCGTCGGCGTCGGCCAGGGCCTGACCCAGCTCCTCACGCACCTCCGGGAACGGGTCCCCCTTGGGATCCGTACCGATCAGGAGTGCCTTCCTACGTTTCATCCTGATCAACTGGTACAGATCGTAGACCACGAGCTCGGTCCTACGGACCTCCCTCCCGTACGACTCCCTCTGCACCTTCAACCTCGAAACCGCGCCCTCCCTCAGGCCCCGGAGGAAGTGGAACAACTCCACGGCGTTGACGGGCTCGTACGGGCTCACGTAGTAAGCCTTCAGCTCGTAACCCTGAACGGCCCTGCCTATCCTCTCCCCCATCGAGAAGGCCGCCTTCGGCGGTCCGAGGTAGGGTATCTGCGCCAACGCAGTCTTGGCGAGCAGAGGATCCGCCTCGGGCTTGCCGGCCGGGAGCTTGCGCCACTCCTCCTCGCCCGGCAACACGGAAACGTACGCCACGTCGTCTAGGATCTCCACCCACACGAGGTAATCGGGCTCATCGAGGTCAACGGAGGCACCGGTCGCCTCCCTCACCGCGTCCCCGACCACCACGTTGACGTCGATGCTCGTGAAATCGTGATCGCCACGACGTATCGTCCTCACGGCGAAGGTAGCGTCCTCCGGGATCCTCCCCACCACGAGGTCGGCCGCCGTCTCCGCTATCTCCTCGGGATCGGCATCGCACTCGGCTTCCACGGGCACCGCTCTTTCGACCTCGGGAACGCCCTCCAGATCCTCCTTACCGACGTCTCCCTCCACAATGACGAGCCCGAGGTAGCCCCCGGGCCTCACGCGAGTCTCCACGTCGAACTCCTCCTCGAGGATGGAGGCCGCCACATCCTCGAGACCTCGTTGCGTCTTAACCAGGAACTTGGGCAAGGGGCGGCAGCCCGCTCAGTAACTGGGGAGCTCCGGTACGGCCTTCTCCCCGACCGCCTCGTGCGGGGGCAGACCGCTGGGTTCCTCTAGGATCTCGGTCTTCCTTATCTCCGCCTGCCTGATCGGGTAGATCTTCCTACCCGCCTCGGCTATCTGATGGCCGAGGTTGTCCTCCGGATCCTCGGCTATCCCCAGACACCTCCGTATGAACTCGTCGAACTCGCACTCCTTAGCGTTCCTCTCTATCACCTCGAACATCCTCTTCCTAATGGCCGACTGCTGGGAAGTCTTAGCTCTTCTCGTCGTGAATGCCAACCCTGCAACCCTAACCTTATAGCCATCCTTGGTCACCACATCTATGACACCATCGATCCTACTGGTTCCCCTCCTAACCAGGCTTCTAACGTAGTCTCTCATCAACCTGTGTCCATCGAACTTAGTGTAAGCCGTCGTTCCCTTCACGTCGTATATCCTCAAAAACACCTTTATGTGGTGCTTAGTGATATCGTTCAGTATATCCCCCAGCGTAGTCTCCAGGACCCTGTTCAGGACCTTTTCCGGGGAATCGGCCGGAGTCTCCCCTAGTTCCACCCTGTCGAACATCTCAGGAGCCACTATGGTGTACCAGGTTTTAGCCTTCCACTTGTCCCTGACCATAACCGCACCCCCTCGGGCCACGCGGGACGCCGATTGAAAAAAGGTGCGGAGCCACGCCCAGCGTACCCTCAGCCCCCGCCTACGGGGGGACCCTCTTGCCCACCTTCGAGGTGAACCCCCTGAAGTTGGACAGGGTGCTGAGGTGGAGCCTCGAGGAGGACGTGGGGCGGGCCGACGTCAGCTCCTGGGTGGTACCGCCCGACGTCGAGGTGAGGGCCGAGCTAACCGTCAAGGATGGAGGGGTGGCGTCCGGCTCCCGGGTGGCCGCCCGCGCTTTCGAAATCCTCGGCTGCCGGGTCGAGGTCGCGGTGGAGGACGGGGACGAGGTGGAACCCGGCGACGTGGTACTGACCGTCGAAGGACGCGCTAGGGACGTGTTGGCCGCCGAGAGAACTGCCCTGAACTTCTTCATGAGGATGTCCGGGATAGCCACCGCCACCCGGGAGGTCGTGCGCAGGGTGAGGAAGGTGAACCCCGAGGTGCGCGTGGCCGCGACCAGGAAGGTCCATCCGATCACCGGGTTCCTGGAGAAGAAAGCCGTGGCGGACGGTGGCGGTGACCCCCACAGGTTCGGTCTCGACGACGCCGTGCTGATAAAGGACAACCACTTAGCCGTGGTGGGATCCGTCCGGGAGGCGGTGAAGAGGGCGAGAGAGATCGTGGGTTTCACCAAATCGATAGGCGTTGAGGTGGAGACCCCGGAGGACGCCGTCGAGGCCGCGGAAGCCGGCGCTGACCACGTGTTGTTGGATAACATGACCCCCGATCGGGTGAGGAAAGCCGTGAAGATGGTGAGGGACGTCGACCCGGACGTGATCCTCGAGGCCTCGGGCGGTATAACACCGTCCAACGTCGAGGAGTACGCTTCGACTGGGGTCGACGTGATATCGATGGGATGGTTGACGCACTCGGCCCCGGCCCTGGACGCATCGCTACGTTTCGAGGACCGATGACGACTCTTGCCCGATACCGATGGGTGAGGAGTGCGGCGCCGACCGAGGTCCTCACGCGCTCACGCTCACCTCCAGGGGTCGGCCCCGAGGCGGTGGGAACCCGGCGATGACGGGCCGATACGGACCCCCGGTACAGCCCGGCGGGACCCCGGTGAACGCGGCGCGATGAGCCGGGGCCCCACGGTCCGGGGACACCCTTCCTCCTTCCTTTCATCACGTGCGAAAACGTTAAACCCATGTTTACCAATCGGTTGATCGACAATTCCGAACGACCGGTCAGGGGGAACAATCGTGGAGCCCGACAAGCGCCTGGACGCCCGCGGCGCCGCGTGCCCCGGACCGACCGTCATGGTGGCGGAGGAACTCAAGGAGATGGAACCCGGACAGATCCTCGAGGTTCTCGTCGACTCCGAGGGTATCGCGAACGACATCAAGGACCTGGCCGAGGGTGAAGGACACGAGGTTCTCGAAGTCGAGGAGACCGACGAAGGCGTCCGGATCCTGATCAAGGTAGGGGGCGGATCGGAAGGCGAGGAGCCGTCGCCCGAGGCCGTCCCCATCACGCCTGAGAAAGTGATGATAGCGCAGAGCAACGGCGTAGCCAATCCGGAGCGCGCGTACGCCACGTTCCTGATATCCGAAGCCGCGCTGGCGATGGACTTCGACGTGGTAATCTTCGGGTTCATGGACGGGGTAACGGTCCTCGTGGAGAAGGAGGTCAGGAAGGTCAAGCACCCGCAGTTCCCGCCGCTGATAGAGAAGGCAGAGGAGGTACTGTCGAACGACAACGTGGAAGCCTACGCCTGCGAACTGAGCGTTCAGGCCAGAGGCATCACGTCGGAGGACCTCTTGGAAGGCGTGGAGATAGCGGGAGCATCCAAGTTCCTGCGCCTAGTGACGGACCCGGGAGTGGAGGTGGTATGGCTCTGATAGACGCCGCGATGGCCGGGCTGGCCGCCGGGATAGTCCTGGAGATGGCGATGCCCGCCATGATAAGGAGATCCATCACGCTCAGGACCACGGTCGTCGCCGGCGCGATCTCGACGGTGCTCTGCGCGCTATCACCCGTGTGGCCCTCGTTGAGGACCATCGGTGCAGCCGTCGCCGTGATAACCGGCCTCCTAGCCGTAGCCGTGCGCATGGGGGAGCTGAAGTCGGGCCAGTTCGGGGCGGCCGGATTCTCGGTCAGGAACGCGCCCGCGTACGTCCTCCTCGTGGCCCTCGGGATCTACGCCCTCGCCTGAACCACCACCCTATTTTCCGGACGATCTAACCGTCACAGAGGGGCCTCCTTGAAGCGATACTACGAACGCTTGGCCCGGGATCTGGTGGAAGGGGCCGATTGGGCGACGTTCAACGGCACCGTGCGCGTGGTCAACGGGCGACTCCTCGCCTACGTGCACGTCACGCCCGACGATAGGGGCTCGGTAGTCGTCCCGAAACGCTACTGCCCGGGGCTCCGTAGAGGGATCGAACGCGAAATCCACAGGAGGATCTCGGAGGAGGGCGTCCTGACCGTCTACCTGCGGCTCCTCGAGGACCATGTGCTCGAGGTTTTCGACGAACTACGCGACCCGCGCGTCCGAGGTCACACCGCGGGTGACGGTTCCCTCCTGACCAAGGTGAGGCTGATCGACGACAGGGTGGTCCTCTCCGTGCTGAAGCACGACGACGTGCCCTTCGCGTTCACCCTGGGTTTCCCGCTGGGATCCGACGCCGTGTACGCCCTCGATCACCCCGCCGGATCGCCGCTAGTGAGGCTGGAAGGGGATGCGGCCGAGGCCGCTAGGTTGATCGTGTGGAGACTGGGGAACGCAGGCGTCGTTCCCGAACTCCCTTCGAGCCGCTTTTAGATCCACCCGCCCACGTGTTCGAGGGGCTACGTTCCCTTGGACGAAAAGGAACTGGAGGAGCTCGTGAAGAAGGTCGTTAAGGGCGAGATCAAGTTCCACGAGGTGGAGGAGTACACGGACGGTGACAGCGAACTGGCCACCGAGATCAGGAGGAAAGCCCTGGAGCGCCTCACGGGGGTCGAGTTGAAGCACATCGGTAGCTACACCATCGACGCCAACGAGGCCATGGCTAAGAACATCGAGAACATGATCGGTGCCGTTCAGGTCCCCGTGGGAATCGCCGGGCCTCTGTTGGTTCACGGTGAGTACGCCGAGGGCGAATATTACGTTCCTCTCGCGACCACCGAGGGAGCCCTGGTGGCCTCCGTGAACAGGGGATGTTCCACGATAACGGAGTCCGGCGGCGCGCACGTCAGGGTCGTGTGGGACGGGATGACCAGGGCACCCGTCTTCAAGCTCCCAAACGCGAGGGAGGCCCTCAAGTTCCTGGGATGGGTTCAAGAGCACTTCGAGGAGATCAAAGAGGTCGCCGAGAGCACGACCAGACACGGCGAGCTGATAGAGATAGACGAGTTCCTCACGGGTAGACACGCCTTCCTCAGGTTCAGGTTCGACACGAAGGACGCCATGGGCATGAACATGGTCACGATAGCGGTCGAGGAGGCCGTCAAGTGGATAGAAGAGAACTACCCCAAGGCCAAGTGCGTGTCCGTGAGCGGTAACGTGTGCGTGGACAAGAAGCCCTCCTGGCTGAACAACATAATGGGAAGGGGTAGGTCGGTCGTAGCCGAGGTCGAGGTGCCTAGGGACGTGGTGGAGGAGAAACTCAAGACCACCCCGGAGGCCATGGCCGAGGTCAACTACAGGAAGAACCTGGTGGGATCGGCCACCGCGGGCAACATCGGCTTCAACGCGCACCACGCCAACATCGTGGCGGCGATATTCATCGCCACGGGTCAGGACGAGGCCCACGTGGTGGACGGTTCGACAGGGTACACGACCATGGAGGTGACGGAGGACGGGGACCTATACGCGAGCGTCACGATCCCATCGCTGAACGTGGGCACCGTGGGCGGAGGCACCAGGGTGGAAACCCAAAGGGAATGCCTCGAGATCCTGGGCGTGGCCGGCGGGGGCGACCCGCCCGGCACCAACGCCAGGGAGTTCGCGGAGGTCGTAGGGGCGGCCGTCCTGGCGGGCGAACTTTCCCTGGTCGCCGCCCTAGCGGCCGGTCACCTGGGCAAGGCGCACAGGCTGCTGGGCAGGTGAAGGATGCCCGAGCCCTGCCCGGCCTGCGGCTTCCCCACGGAACCCCCCTTCAGGTGTCCGAGGTGCGGCACCCCCACGAGGCCCGGTGTGGCGCTGAGAGCGACGGACGACGGGTACGAGTTGGTGCTCACCGACGGTTCCAGAAGGGACGAGATCTCCAGGAGGTTCAATCACCCGGATCCCGACGGCGTGATAGCGAGGAACGTGGGGGAACTCCTCGGGGAGCTCCTGAACGCCGTATCCCCGGAGGTGGCCGTCCACACCTCGGACTCGGACAGGACCGTCGTCGACATCGCGGAGAGGGTTTCAGGCGTCAGGATCAAGCCCTCCAGGACGAACGATCTACGGAGGCTCGCCGACTCGATCGAGGCGGAACTGAAAGCGGCGCGAGAACTGGAGACCGTCGACGTGTCGCCGGAAGACAAGATCGGAGGCGGTCACTCGACGATCATCGGCGGCAGGAGGGGCAGGGAGATCGTCACGGCGATATGCTCGATTCCGTACGTGAAGAAGGTGGTGCCGGGCAGGATAGGGGCCAAGGGGTCCAGGGGAGGCGGAGGGGTCAGGGCCAAGGTGAGTCGGGTGGACGAGAGGGGGAACGTGAAGGTCCTACTATCGGAGGGGGCGGCCACCCAGGAGGTGTTCGTGGTGACCACGGCCTCGGACGAGGAGGGCGGGAAGACCGTGGCCCGTATCATCGACGGGTTGCTTCGCGAGCTAGGCGTCTCTCCCTCCTCTTCGGGGGCCTCACGGTGACCACGGCGAACGCCTCCTCCCCTTCCCGGCACAACACGAGCGTCCTCGCGTCCCCGGAGAACCTCCCCCTATCGTACCTCTCGCACAACGTTTCCACGTCCACGTTGCCCGCGGACGTCACGAAGCAACCCCCGCTGGTCACCACGTACACCGAGTAACTGGGATCGAACCTGGAGAGCGCCCTTTCGAGTTCGGGTCTGTACGTTTCCAGGTCGTAGACCCGCATGGGTGCAAGGACCAGGGTTCTGTCCGGTCCTATCGCGAGAACCGTGTCCTCTCCCCTTTCGACGATCACGGCTTCCCTCGCCAACCTCCTGAGCCTGTCCACGACCTCCGGCACGTCGGCCGACGGCGATAACTCCCTGGTTCTCATCCTCTCCAACGTGTGCAAGGTGGGCACCAACACCCACTTACCGGGATCGAATTCCGTCGTGACCTCCGCCAAACCAACCCACCCCGGGGTAGTCCGAGTTGAAAACGTTGACCAGGCAGGACGCGGCGAAGCGTTGCGAACGGATACCCTGGGTAACCCCGTACGAGAGGATAGCCACGCTCACCGACGGGGAGGAGGAAAAGGTACTGCTCTTCGAGGACCATCCCACTCCGACGGGATCCCAATGGGTCATCGACCAGTACTCCAGGACGAGTCCCCTGGTCCTGAGGGCGACCCGGGAAGGAAAACGCCACGTTTTCCTGCTAAGAACCGGCCGGGCGGAGTTGGAACTGGAACCCGGGATCAGACCCGCGGGCGTCGAAGCCGTCGAGGTGGACGGGGACGAGGTCAGGGTAACCCACGCGGGACTCGCAGGGGCCGGCGTCGGGGCGGCCCTCGCCAGGGGACCCGCCCGAGGTGTCCTACGTATCGAAGTGCACGAGGAAGGCGGAGGCGCGAAACTGGGTAGGGCCACCGTCGTGACCCCAAGGTTGTCCAGGCTCGTGATCGGTGTCGACGATACCGACACCGAGGAGGAAGGGGCCACTTGGTCCGCGGTGGACGCCGTTTGCAAGCGATTGGAATCGGAGCACGGGATCTTCTACGCCAGACACGTCACCGTTCAACTCTACCCGAGGGTCCCCAACCGCACCACGAACTGCGCGGCCACGGTGGTGGAGTTGGGGGTCGAGCCGGGTCGAATCGAAGAGGTCAAGGAAGCCTTCCTCGAGTTCCTCGGCGAGGTCGCGTACTCCGGGTCCACATGCGTGGCCTTCTGGGAATCGGTGGACATCCCTAGCGATATCTTGAGGCTAGGTGAGAGGGCGCAGCGGGAGGTGTTAGATCCCGCGGAGGTGGACGAGGTGATAGAGAGGACCGACGTCGAGGTTGTGAGCCTGGGGAAGGACGAATGCGGCAGGATAGGCGCCGTAGCGGCCCTGGCGTTCATCGACCGGCACGACCACGCCGTTCCCAAATGACCTCACCGTCCCTCTCGACCCTCACCACCCTGTGAAGGGGTATCCTGGTCCCCTCCCACAGCACGAGAAAACCCTTTTCAAGTCGTTCCACCTCCTCGCCGGACACCTCCCTAAGCCCCGAAGGGCCTCCCCTGTCCACCACCCAAAACCTGTACCTGGAGGGGTCCTCCCCCGGTGCGTGGAACATCCTGCTGAAAACCTCTTTAAGAGGGCTCCTCCGCGGCATCGTGCAATCCCCCTCGAGGGGTGTTCGAATTGAGAGCGATCTACACCGTGGCCCTACTGGCCGCCCTGATGGCCGTAGGACCCGTCGCCGCCCAGGACCAATCCTCGAGCAGTTCCTCCCAGTACAAGTTACCCAAGACCGTTGAGATAGTGAACGTCGAGGTGAACGGGCAGCCCGTGACGTTTTACCACGCCGACGAGCTCGGTCCCAACGCCCATCCCAACTTCGAGAAAGTGGCTATCCTCAAACCCGGATCCGAGGTCACCGTGACTCTGACGTTACAGGCGAAGGAGAGCGGTAAGATCGACGTGATGGTGGCTCCAGCGTATCTAGGGATACCTCCGGAGTACTCCATAATCCCGGAGGACAGCTACAGGAAGACCATGGACGTGACGGCCGGGCAGAAATACACCGTCCAGTTCAAGTTCAAGGTCGGAACGGAACCCAACCCATACGCGCTAGGACCGTACTACTTCATGACGGCCCAAGTCACCAAGCACGTTGCCAACATCAGCCAACTCAAGAGATCTGACATACTGGACGACGTGGTTTGGAAGGTAAAGTTCGCCACCGGACAAGGCACATCATCCTCGTCCAATCAACAGCAGATTAACGTTCAACAAGAGATAGAGAAGATAAAGCAAATGATCGAACAACAGATACAACAAAGGATGAAAACTGTGGCTACTAAGGTTTACAATTACATGATGGAGATGAGAAACTACGTGATGTCTCTACCGGTGCCATCCGCCCTCGACATATTGGTCAACAGCGTAGTCGGACCCGTGTACGCCAGGACCGTCAGCGGCCTGGTAACCGGCGCCATAGCGACCGCCGTCGCCACCCTGGTGGGCATCCCGTTCCCGGAGAACCTGATCGTCGGCGGGCTGGTCGGTGCCGTACTCAACGTGCCGGCACCGTTCCTGGGACTACTACCCCAGCCGCCTCAGCCACCGAGCATCCAGCAACTCCTAGGCGTGCAACCCGGATAAGGGGGGTCACGCCACGCCCCCCTCTCCCTACCTCGCCGCCTCCCTCCTGGCCCTCCTGGTTCTAGCCGCGAGCGTCCAATGGATGAGGCTGGCGTCGGTGCCGACCGCGATCCACGACCTGGAGCTGGCGACCAAGGACGTTCTCACAGCCCAACAACAGCAGAAGGAGGGCGATGCGGCCCTAAGGGAGGCCATGGCCACGTACAACGCCGTCCGCGCCAACCCCCTCGCCGCGTTGAGCGCCGCCCCGACGCTGGTGGAGAAACTCCAGGAGGCGTACTCCCACTACTCGAAGGCCGTGAACGCGGCCGCCGACGGCGTCGAGAACCTCAAGAAGGCGTTCACCCTGATAGGCGCGACCGCCGACCCGGATATAAGGAAGGCGTTGAACCGCCTGGAGGAAGGTGTTCACGTCGGTAAGGAGTTCCTCAAGGAGTTCCACGCGGGTGTCGTCGCGGCTCAACAGGGGGACGTCAACGCGGCCATGGAACACCTCCAGCGTGCCGAGTTGTTGGGCCGGAAGAGCGCCCGCCTGTTCCAAGAGGGCGTCAAGGGTCTCGAGGACAAGACGCTTTTCTTCCTCTGACCATCCGTTCCTCGCCAGGGGATAGTCCATAACGTCGACGTCCGAGTTTCGGGACGCGATCCTGGCCTTCAGACCGCCGGCGGGAGTCGTAAAGGACCCCTCGGTCAAGAGATCGACCTTCGGCAGGAGATGGTACGTCGTAAGGGCCTCCGATCACATCAAGGTGGTCCTTCCCGTCAGGATCCATAGGCGCGATCTGAAGAAGGTACCCGAAGGTGCCGAGGACGCCGGAGCCCATCCGATAATAGAACACCTCAAGGAGGCTTCCAGGGAGAGGGAGGAACTTTACCCCCTGTCGGGGAAGGAGATAGACTACAAGAAGACCAAACAACTGACGGAACCCTGCACGGTGGTCAGGCTACACGGGTTCAGGACCCCGCCCGTTTGGATGCCCGGGAAGGACAACAGGGTCATCAGGAAGGCGAGAGAACTCCTTCTGACGCTGAAGATGCTGTTCCCACCCGGTCTCGACGAGGAATCACTCACCGATAGACTCCATGAGACCCTCACGGCCGTCGTCGAAGAGGTGAAGTCGGTCCCGTTCGAGTCGATACGTGAAACGTGTGACGTGGTCCTCGATCAGCGTGAGCTGAGGGAGCGCATGGAGGACGGTCGGCTGACTCACGAGGGTAGGAGCGTGGTGGCCCTGGTGGGGGAGGGGACCCGACCCGCCCGTCGGTACACCGACGTGAGGCGACATCACCGGATCGCCGGTCCCAAGCCGGAACCACACATACCGTTCGAGGTCCCGGAGGGGAACGGTTTCGAGCCCCTGGAGATCAAGCTCCCTCATTCGAAGGAGAAGATGAGATTCATGCCGATATACGAAGGTGAGTTATTCGCCGTGGCTGGAGCTAACGCTCAAGGTAAAACAACGCTAGTTAATGCTATAGAAGCAGGTCAAGATGACCACGCTCCAGGTGATGGTAGGGAGTATTGTATCACCGTAAGAAGCACGGCTAGGGCGGAAGCTGGGATAAGGCGGATGAACGGAGAAGACGTGTCGATGTTCTTCAAAAGGTTACCTCCAGGATATAAAGGTAGTCCTGATAACGTAATAGGGCTGGCCAGTGGGTCCATAAAGATGGCTTACGAGATCCAAAAGGCTGTGGAAGAAGGAAAGAAGATGATATTCATCGACGAGGACAGGGCGGCCGTCAACCTGCTGGTGCCCGGGGTTCTGACGAAGGAGCTCGAGGGCATACGAACGTTGGTGGAGGTGAAGGACGAGATCCTATCCAGGGGGGTCACGATAGTCGCGGCGACCGGCGTGCTGGACGACCTAACGGCGGCCGCCGACAGAGCGGTGGTCATGGTGGAGCACAGGGCCGAACCCCTGGACCTACGGTCGTTCAGGTTGGAGCTGGCGGAGTACTACGAGGAGAGGGCGAGGAAGTACAGGGAGGAGGCGGGATCACCATTGCCCGAGCGTCGTCATCGAGTCGGCTAGGGCCGTCCTACGATCATCTCCCCCCGGTGGCAAGGACCGGACCGATCCGGCGGGCTCGCCCCCGCCGAGGATGAGGTCCCGGGTTTCGGCCGGGGGGACATCCGGCCCACCCCGCGCCCGCCCCTCCGTTTTACACGAGTAGTTTTGAAAGTTCGATAGCCATTAACACCCGCGTTACCCAACCGTATTTGACGGAAAAGCGGCGGGATCGAAGGGGGTGAACGTCTTTGAAGACCGTGGAGATAGCCACAGGCACGATACCTGGCACCTACATAATGCCCAAGCTCATGGCGGATTTCAGACGAGAACACCCCGACGTGTACCCTAGGGTCCTCGTGTGCGACTCGCTCGAGGCCACCAGGCTAGTAGAAACCAACATGGTGGACCTGGCCGCCGTCGGAACCCTACGGTTCCTGAGCGTCGGGGAGGACGAGCTACCGTTCCTGATCAAGGAGGGCTTCAGGATAGGGATCATAGGTGAGGAAGAACTCGTGCTCGTGGTGCCGCCCGATCACGAGCTGGCGGAGAAGGAGGAGGTCAGCGTCGAGGAGCTGAAAGGAATCGACTACGTCAACAGGGAACCCGGTTCAGGGACCAGACGGGAGGTAGAGAGGTTCTTGAGGGAACACGGGATGTCGTTCGACGACTTCAACGTGGTCCAGGA
Source organism: Methanopyri archaeon (assembly GCA_013154335.1). Classification (GTDB taxonomy): domain Archaea; phylum JAADCQ01; class Methanopyri; order Methanopyrales; family Methanopyraceae; genus Methanopyrus. The sequence goes on along the minus strand of JAADCQ010000016.1, from coordinate 49,936 downwards.
GCTCGGAAGCACCGATGCCGTCATCAAAGCCGTAGCACAGGGCGCCGGGGTCAGCATAGTGTCCGAGATAGCCGCCCAGGACTACGCGGAGAAAGGGGACGTCGTCGTGGTCAGGCTGAAAGAGAGGCCGAAGAGAAAACTCTACGCGATCAGGGCCAAAGAACCCAAGAACCCGGATTTAGCCGACGAGGTCTTCGAGTTCATCGTCGAGGAAGAACTCGAACCCTAACTCATCCCCGTACCTTTCCAACAACGCCCTCTCCCACGCTGTGAGAGACGGGCAGATGGAGCATCCCAACCTGTAGAACCCGAGCTCGTAGAGTGGACTCAGCGGAAGACCCTCTCGAAAGCACGTCATCAAAACCTCGGCGGCGCTCCATCCCTTTATGGGGTTGACTTCACGGACGCTCAGGATCCTGTTTTCGTGCTCCGGCGGTCTCAACCGCCTCCTCCTGCTCTCGGCGTCCCTGTCCCCGACCACCAGTACAGGTTCTCCCTCCACATCCTTCAGAACCCGCTTAACGCCCCCCAGCTTGACACCGGTACACCACCTGTCATCATGGGTCGGAAGACCCTTCGTCGATAACCCCCGTTTGATATCTCCGGAAACATCTACTTTTTCCATATCGACGCCAAGGGCCTCGCAAACCTCCAAGGCGGTCTCGGTCCCGAGATCGAAGCCAGTGTCCACGTGAACGGCTAGAACGTCGAGGTCCAACTCATCGGCCGCCTTCACCGCCAGCGATAGGGACACGGCGCTATCCTTACCGCCGGACACGGGGACTACCAGGACGTCCACGTCCCTTACGGTACTACGGAGGAACTCCAATGATCTCTCCGCGACCTTATCCAGGACCTCGGAGTTAACCTTCAAGGCCGCCTCCAGGTCGAACGGGTCAGGTTCCTCCTTGAGCACCTCGAAGGAAGGCTCTCCGCGCTCAGGCGTCCTTAGGACCCCCACCGGAGACCCTTGAGAGTCGTACAGTGTCTCCTCGGGTGGAGACCCCGGAACCCTGACCGAGACGTAGGATCCCGCCGGTACCCCGGTTCCCGTCACATCACGTAAGCTCTCGGCGAATCGGCCCCATCGGATCAGAACGTCCGCGTCCTTGTCCTCGGTCATGGGGTCTCCGGCTCGGAGTTCGAAAACCCCTCCCCTGAAGGCAACCCTCAGCCTGTCGGCGGCCCTTCCCGCCTCGATGGCGTCCAAAATCTCGACGAGCCTAGCGTTCCTCACCTCCGCCTTCCCCACGTTGACGACGGTCCAGTCCTCCACGGCCTTGACACGTCGGCCGAACGGGTAACTTCTTTTTCCCAACAGTAAAACCTTCCACAGGGCTTCCGAATCCCTGAACAGCTCCCTCGCCATCCCCAGTATCCAATCGGGCCTCCGCTCGCCCTTCACGGTGTCGACCTTCCAACGCCAGTCAGGATAATATCGCTGGAGGGTCGCCTCAACCGCCGAGGCGTCCTTCCTGGCGCGGACCACCACGTGGAGGTGAAGCAAACGGTGACCCCCGGGAGTGATGAACCCTGAGGGTGAAGGTCCGCGTCCCGGAGGAACTCGTCGATAGGTTCGAGGAATCCATCCGAGGGATAGGGCTCACGGGGCTCCTCAGGGTCATCTCTCAACACGGTTTCAGCTGCGTAGGCACGGCCACCATGGAGAGGATAGAGCGCGCCCTCAAAGGTGAGGACGTTAAAGAGTACGAGATGGACGCGCGCAAATCCGTGGTTCGGGACATAATGAAGAAACTGGGGATAAGCGACCCCGACGACGCCGTCACCGTGGCCGTGACCCTGTTCCTCTCCGAACACGTTATCGACGACACCAACCCGATCGTCAAATGGGTCAACTCGATACTGGCGGAATCGGACGAGGTGACGGAATGGGTCCTCGACAACATCCTGAAGGTCTTAGACGGAGAACCCGTCCCCCTGGGCGATCTCACGGCCGAGTTCGACGTGAACGATGGGGTCATCAAGGGGAGGTTCGAGGGCGAGGACGCGAAGACCGAGATCTCGCTGAGGGGAGGGAACGCTGGGACCAAACGCTTCGAGGTGGACACCATCGACGACGACGTTCGCATCAAAGTATCGTTCGGGGCCCTTCCGGCGGTACCCGACGCGACCTTACTGGGTCCGAACGGCCCGGACGAGGCGCGCGTCGTCAAAGACCTCGTGCGCGTGCTCCAGATAAGGGACGTCGCGTCGGCAGCCCTCAAGATCGAGGAGATCTTGAACGTCGTATCGGAGATAAACGAGGAAGTTACCGAGATGGTCCTCGTGGAGGATTACCCGGTCGAGTTCAAGGTCACGGGTACCTACGTGCCGGACGAGTACGACGTCAGATCCCGCGTCATCGTCCCGCTGTTTCCCAACGTGATGGAAGGGGACAACGAGTGCATCAAACTCTCCGGGATGAAGTGCAGGGAATCCCTACGGGACATGGAATTGACGGTATCCTCCTCCCTGGGTTTCGGCACGGTTCCCACGGCGGCCCTCGAGGTGACCGCGGACGACCTCATCAAACCTATGTCCCTGATAGCCACGTACCACTCACCGAAGGGGATAACCCGAGAGGGATACAGTTGCCGACTCTCAACGGTCATGTTCGACTGCCTAGGTGGTGACGTGGTCTCCCCGGTGATCAACTGGGCGCTCATCCAGGACATCGTCGACGTGCTGGATCCGGTAACGTTCAGGATACCCTCGCTCGACGTGAACTACGAGGAGCTCCGCAAGGCGGTGAAGCGCGGGGACGACATCGACGTGGAGGGTAGGGAGGTCCTAGACCTCATCAAGAGAACGTACAGGAACCCATCGTCGTACGTGAACCATCACGTGGACTTCGAACCGGCGGGTGAGAGATAGGTGGACTGGGTGGGAAGACACCTCGATTACGATGGGGAGGAAACATGGCTCGTGGAAGCCCACGGTCCGCCCGACGACCCGACCCCTCCCTGCAGGCCGGTGTGTAAACACTGCTACGCCGCTCAACTACCGCCGGACGCCGAGGACACCCTCAAGGCCATCCACCCGTTGTCCCTGTATCCCAACGATCTCGTCAACCATCCGAGGTTGGAGGAGGTCCTTCGGAGGGCGAGGGAGATAGTCTCGACGCGTGAACCCTTGCCCCTGAAGGTCATCACCTCTCTCAAGTTCTCCGACGAAAAAACCGTCGAAACCATGGCCCGGTACGTGGATCAGATAGACGTGCACGTGATGTCCACCGATCCGAAGGTCAGGGCCTCCCTCACCAACGAAGACATCCGAGCGGCCGAGAAGGCCTTGGAGGCCGTGTCCAGGGTTCCGGACGTGGCCGACCCCGTGGCGAACCTCGTCGTGGTGCCCGGTTACAACGACGGTCACGTGATGAACACCTTATCGGACCTCGATGACATGGGGTTCAGGAAGTGCGTGGTCATCCCGGTCGGGGTCACGGATTACAACCCCTTCGGCATCAGACCACCGACGGGGAGGGAACTGGAGACCCTACGAGCGACCGTCCGTAGGGCCGACGAGGAGCTGGACATGAGCGTCGTCCCGTGCGACAGCCTCCGTGATCCGATGGAGGTCGCGGATGAGGAGAATCTGGACGAAATAACCTCCGAGTTGGCCCTCGTGATCGAGGAACACGACGTCGAGGTAGGATTGGTGACGGGTGAAGCCTTCGGACCCGTGATCGAGGCGTTGGCCGACGCCGTGAACGCGTCGTGCGAGAGGGGTCGTGTCGAGGCTATCGTCGTCGAGAACAGGTACTTCGGCGGCAACATATCCTGCGCGGGTCTCCTGACGGGAAGGGACGTCCTGAACGAGGTGAGGGGCAGGAGGTTGGACGTCCTAGTTCTACCCGAGATATCGGTTGAGACTGGCACGTTCATCGATGGAGTCTCGCCCTTGGAGCTGGCCGTGGTGTGCGACTGCGAGGTGACCACGGCATCACGCCTGTCCGAGGTGCCGATGAGGGTCGAGGAAGCCCTAGAGGGACCACAACGTGTCCCCGAAAGCGTTCTTTGACCGCCTGGCCGCGAGCACGGCGCATCCTCCGGGAGACGCTTCTGGCGCCCCCGGAACCCAAGACACCGGACCGGGAGCCGCCCTCATCACCGTGAGTTCTCCGAAGGTCTCCCTCACCTCCTTCAGAACGTCTGCCGTCCCGATCCCCGCTTCGCTCACGCCCGTCAGAACGTGACCCAAGGTCTCCCAGACCGAGGTCACGGTGTAGGCCAGGAACCTACCGTGAACGGCCACGTGCGCAACCGCCTTGATCCCTTCGTACGCGACGACCGGGGCCACCGGTTCCCCGAACACCTTGCCGTGGGCTTTCATCGCCGCGATCAGCGGGTCCTCCGACGGCCTGATGTGAAGGACGTGAGGTCGGTTATCTCTAGGGTCTGACGATAGTTCGAGTTCGACCTCAGCCCCCTCCTCTATCTCCCACCCCATGACGTCCGTGAGAACGTCTAGGAACGCGGGCGGTTCCCTACCCTGGACTTCGACGTGGACGGGACGAGAAGCTTCGACGTAAGGGCCGTAACGTGAGAGAGCGGCCCGAAGATTCTCCCCCTCGCACTCCTCGTCATCGCCGACTCGGAACAGCAATTTCAGAGCTCCACCTCGTACGTCTCGGTGATCATCTCCCCGTCCCTCAGCATGTAAAGCTTCATCCATACCTCCCTGTCGTCGATGGTGCCGTACATGAACGAGGGACCGGGTGACGGCCCCCCTCCGGACCTGACCCCCGTGAGGCTGCCCGGGTTCACTATCAGGACTCCCCGATGGACCCTGAACTCGGGCCTGTGGGTGTGCCCGGTGAATATCACGTCGGCACCTTCCTCCTCCGCTATCCTAGCGAGACCGTCGGGGTCTCCTCTGGGGTGCACGTCGGTTCCGTGGTCGACGACGACTTTGAGGTTCTCGAGATAGTCGGTCACCCTTGGGGGAAGGGGTAACCCCCAGTCGCAGTTCCCAACGACCATCAGGGCCTTTTCACCCAGCGAGGATATCCACTCGACGACGTCATCCGCGGTATAATCCCCCGGTGATATCACCACGTCGACGGGTGTCAACTCCTCTATCTTCTCCTGCAGCGGTGCCGGTACGCTCTGAGCCCTTTCGGGGATGTGCGAGTCACCCAGCACCAGCACGTTGATCACGTTTCATCACCCCTTCCCAACCGTCGATGTCGACGTATCCTTTCTCGACCAAGGACAGGACCAGCCGCTCACCCTCGGGATCGTCGAAAAACGGGGGATGTCTGTCGACGGTAACCCTCCTCCTGAGAACGCCTCGGACGGGAACGACCACCTTGTACGCGACCATCCCCCGTCGCTGCCACACCGGTGTTCTCCCGAGGTTTATACCGAACTCGGAGTACAGGAGCTCGTGCACGTCGTGCGCTTTCATCCCCTTGAGCCTCTCCGCCGCCTCCCTTGGACCGAGCCCCTTCTTCCTGAGAGCCCAGTACCCGTACGAGTTGACGTGATTCCTCCAGGCCTCGGCCTGTCTCCACGCCATGTAACCGGGCACCTCGTCCGTTCTCAGGGGTATGCACCGGGAGTCGAACGAGATCGTCTCCTCCCCGGTATCGACCCCCCGTTCCCTCAGCTCCTTCACCAGATAGGCCGAGGCGCAGGAAGCGGACACCGAGACGAGTTTCTCCACCCTACCCGCGAAAGGCACCCTGTCCCTCGGTATCAGCAGGTTTATCTCGTCGGAGAACGTGTAAGCCATCACGGCCCCGAGCCCGGCGTCCTTCACGAGTCTGGCGGCCGTGCTGGCCATAGCGTCGGCGAACCTGCGATCGTACGGCTTCTCGAACCCCAACCTGTCCGTCAGGGACGTGAAAGCCCTACCGTCCACCCTCAGGACGAGGTGTAGGTTGGGCGGGACCCTCAACTCCGAGAAGATCTCGCGGTCCCTGAAGTCACGTTCCGACCCTGAGCGGCGACGCGAGTTTTTCAAGCGTCGCCACCGCCGACATGGCGGCCAAGGCGCTGGTCCTAGGGACATCGGGTAAGGGTTCGTTCTTCACCTCGATCCTGTACTCTCCGACGTCTGTTTTCAACTCTATCTCGTGCGTTATACACTCCGCCTTCGGGTCGGCAACCACCCTGACCGTCAGTAGATCGGGATCCCCCAGCGCCGTTGCCAAGGTCGCGGCCACGTTGACGTTCCTCGGGAACCTCTCGACGGCCCTGTCCACGGATCCCTCGAACAACACCTCCTCCCCGTCGACCTCTACACCGAGCGATTCGGGCGGTTTCCTCGTCGTGAGCACGGCCTCCTCGACATCATCCCTGAGCGCGACGATTATGTCGATGCCCCCTATAGCCCCCGACGGGAGCACCAGCATGGTCCCGTTGTCCCCCGCCACGTCCACGCACTCCTCCAGCAAACCCGGAGTGATCGCGAACACGCCGGTGCTCATCACGACGACCGAAGACGTCTCCAAGGCCTCCGGTAACAGTTCCGCCGCCGCCTCTATGGAGGCCGCCTCCAGGATGACGTCGGCGCCGTGGTCGATCACGTCCTTCACGTCGTCCGTGGTCTTACACCCGAAGTCCCTCTCCGCTTCGGCGAGCTTCTCCTCGTGTCTGTCACAAGCCACCTCCAACCTGTAGAACTCCCTGAGCCTCCCCTCACGCAGTTCCCTCAGGACCGTCCCTCCTATCCCTCCCAGCCCTACGAGCGCTAAACTCAGCCTCCTCATACTCCACTATACCCTCCCTGAGGTAATCGACGAGTTCTTCGGGGATCCACGGATCCCCGTCCACCGCCGGGTAGTCACAGTTCAACGTGACGGTGTGTCCAGGCTCCACTTCCAACTCCGGTTTCTCGACGACCTCCACCTCCTCGAGGTCGATACCCTCCACGAGGACCCTGAGGGCCACCTTGACCGCACCGTCGATACTGAAGTGGTAGGGACCTAGTGTCCTCGTCTCGAACCCTTTCAGCTTCGGCACCAGCAGACGGAGTGTCCTCTTCCTCCGCGGGTGATCCCCGAGGATCCCGCCTACGACGACCGCGTCCAGCCTCTCGGAATCCTCGGGGGTCAGCGGATCCTCCGCCTCGGGAACCAGGACGGCGACCCTCTCCGGATCCAGAGGCACGTCCTCGACGGACGTCGGTATCCGCGGGTACCTACCCTTGATCATAACCTCCGGGCTCGCGTTGGTGACGACGACGTCGATGCCTTCCCGGCGGCAGACGCGGTAGGACTCCGCGTATTCGATATCGATCCAAGGGGACCACTCGTCCATGTGTTCGATGAGGAAGAGCAAGGGGCTCAGGCTCCCGGGATGACCTCTTCCTCCTCGCTCTCCTCCCTTTCCTCCCTCTCGGCTCTCGGTCTGCTACGCACTATCACTATGTCCCCTATCGCCTTCACATCCTCGGCGTTCACGGTGAGCATCTCCTCGCCCTCGGCCCCGGACAGGACGGGGATGAAGCCCCCGGACTTCTTCTCCGTCCTCACGATGATGTACTTGCTCAGAGAGCCGTCGGATTGGTTGAACGTGACGTCTTCAACGTTGCCTATCCACTCTCCTTCCTCCGTGTAAACGTCCATACCCAGGAGCTTCCTGAACGGGATGAACTTCTGTTTGTCCGCCATGGAGCGGGGGTCCCCCAGATGAGGATCCTCGGCGTCCACCACGGGCACGACGCCGGGGTCGCCCTGGTGGACGACGGCGACGTCGTCGCCGCCGCCAACGAGGAAAGGTTTTCGAGGAAAAAGCTTCACCGGGGCGTGCCGGAACGCTCCCTCCGGTGGGTGCTCCGGGAACACGGGGAGGACATCGACGCGATAGCCGTCGCGGGCCTCTACAGGAGGAAGAAACTCGCCGACGCGCTCAGGGAGCTCGCCGATAGGCTCGAGGCCCCCCTGATCCACGTCGAACACCACGAGGCCCACGCCGCTTCCGCCTATTACACCTCCGGGTTCGATCGATGCCTCACGATAACCGTCGACGCCGCCGGCGACGGTCTATCGGCGACGGTATGGGTGTGTGAAAAAGGCGACATGCGACGCGTCGCGACGGTATCTTACAGGGACTCCCTGGGCGACTTTTACGCCAACGTCACGCAGATGCTGGGTTACCAACCCATGAAGGACGAGGGAAAGACCATGTGCCTGGCCGCGTACGGCCGCCCGGACGACGACGCGATGGAGTGGCTCGAGAACGAGTACATCAGGGTCGAAAAGGGCACGGTTGTGAACGAGAGCGGCCTCATCTCCGGCGAGGCCGTCAGGTTCCTGAGATCCTCCCCGCTGGCCGAGCTCCCCAGGGAAGACCTAGCCGCCACGGCCCAAAGACACCTCGAAAGGTGCCTCCTCGACCTCTTCGCCCACCACATCGAGGCCTGGAACGAGAAGAACGTGGCCTACGCCGGCGGGGTGGCGGCGAACGTGGTGGCCAACATGAAGCTCAGGGAGAGGCTGAACATCGACCTCTTCGTCCACCCAAACATGGGCGACGGCGGACTCGCGTTGGGAGCGGCCCTACGCGTATGGGCCCTCCACGAACTCGCCGAGGGAAGAACACCATCGCCTCCCAGGATGGAACACGTGTACCTGGGTCCCTCGTACGACGAAGACGAGGTCGAGAGGATCCTGGACGACGAGGGCGTCGAGTACGAGCACGTCGGGGACGACCCCGAGACCGTGGTCGAGGAGCTGCTTGAAGGCAACGTGGTGGCCGTGTTCAAGGGCGCCATGGAGTACGGGCCTAGGGCCCTGGGTCACAGGAGCATACTGGCCGACCCTAGGGACGAAGGGATCGTCGATAGGCTCAACGAAATGCTCGGAAGAGACCCCTTCCAGCCCTTCGCCCCCACCGTGCTGATGGAAGACTTCCCGAGGTACGCGGAGAACGCCTGCGAGTCTAGGTTCATGACCATGGCGTTCCGCGCCACGGAGCACTTCGAGGAGGAGGCGCCCGCGGTGGTCCACGTGGACGGTACGACGAGACCCCAGACCCTCGTGGACGAGGACCCGTTCTACCGTCGGATCGTCGAACGTTTCCGCGACGAAACGGGACTCGGGGCCGTTCTCAACACGAGCTTCAACGTGCACGGTGAGCCGATAGTGATGTCCCCGGAGGACGCGTTGAGATCGTTCCGTAAGGGGGTCGCCGACGTACTATGGGTGGAAGGGTTCATCGTGAGAGGCCCTTCGTCCTCTACAACGTAGCCGTCACGGCCGACGGCAAGGTAGCCACCGTCGACGGCGATTCCAGGGTCTCCGGTAGGGAGGATCTGGTCGAGGTCCACAGGCTCAGGGCGGAGTTCGACGCGGTGGCGGTGGGAGTCAACACCGTGCTGGCGGACGATCCGATGCTCAACGTCCGCCTCGTGGACGGTGAGGATCCGATCAGGGTCGTGTTCGACTCCAGATGTAGGACCCCCGCGGACTCCAGGCTGGTGAAAACGGCCGGATCCATCCCCACCGTGATCTACTGCTCGGACGTCGCCCCGGAGGACAGGGTGAGGGAACTAGAGGAGGCGGGGGTGGACGTTCATAGGGTCGGGGAGGAGAGGGTCGACGTGGCCGCAGCGCTGCGTCACCTTGCCCGCGAGTACGGGGTGGAGAGGTTACTCCTCGAGGGCGGTCCCACCCTGGCCTGGTCGTTCTTCAAGGAGGGTCTCGTGGACGAGGTCAGGATGGCGATAGCCCCCGTCATGGTCGGGGGTTCCGAGGCCCCCACCGCGTTGGAGGGGGAGGGTTTTTCCGAGGTGGTGGACGGGGTCGCGCTGGAGTTGACGTCGGTGGAGAAGTTGGGGAGGGACGTGATACTGAGGTTCAAGGTCGGGGGAGACGCGGGTTCCCTGGCCGAGGAACACGAGAGCGCCAGATCCCGGGGGTGATGTAGGGAGATGATGTGCCCCGAGTGCGGTGTCGAGATGGAAGTGGAACTGAGGGAAGATGGGACGGAAGTCTTCAGATGTCCCAAGTGCGGCAAGGAGCTGAAGCGTGTACCGACGTACAAGGAGTTCGGTCTGAAGCGACCCAACTTCTTCGAGATGACGGTGCCGGAGTGGGACGAGGATATCATCGGGAAGGAGGTCGCCGTGGTCGTCAAGTACAGGGCTCCCACGGGGTACAGGAAGAGGAAGATCAAGGGTGAAGTGGTGAGGATAGACAACAGGGGCAACCTGGTGATAAAACGTGACGAGGACGGTTTCGAAGTCTCACTGTACCCGCAGGCCGTCGAGAGACTGAAAGTGATCAAGTGAGGGGGTCAGCTCCCACCGGTCCGGTCACAAGGTCACCCCTCCGGAGGTCCCTTCTTCATCCCAGGCTTCGAACCGGTGCGGTCAAGCGATATAATGGGTCCCCTCCCGCGCCGAACCGGGGAGGGCGGAGTTATGGAAACCCTTCGGTTTACCGCGTTGGTGATGATCGCGGTGGCGACGGCCCCGGTCGCGTCGGTCGCCGAGGTACAGATGCTCACGTGGGCCGGGGGAGGTGCCGACGACACGTGCGTGGCCGACACCGAGAAGATAGTCGAGTGGTGGGACGCTTACAGGGCCAAATCCCCGGAATACACCATAGTATGGCACTACACCGAGCTGCCGGACAGGTGGAGAGCGGTCATGGAAACGGGGACGGACCCGCTGACGGGCGAGCACATAAACGTGCTCTACGTGCCGGGCGGCTGGCACCCCGAGCGCTACTGGCACTTCGACTGGATAAAGGACCTGTACCACGCTCAGATCGATCTAGGCATCGGGTACGTCGGTATCTGTGCCGGTGCCTACCTCCACGCCGGCGACCTGGAATACGCCCCCGGAAACCCGGGCTCTCAGGACGTCTTCGTGGACGGCGTCACCGTGATAGACGGCATGGAGGGCCCCGACAGGATATGTCACGTCCTGATACTACCCCACAACCCGCTGACACCACCGTACACCTGGAACAGAGTGTACTGGTACAAGTACTGGAACGGCCCCGGCTTCGGCCCCGAGAACGGTGACGTGTACGACGCTAAGGACGGGTACTGGTACAAGATAACCAACATCGAGGGCAAGGAGGTCATGATCAAGATCTGGCCCGTAGGTCAATACGAGGACGTGTGCAGCGGCTGGGCGATAGTGGCGGGTCAGTACTTCGTGAGGGAAGGGGACAAGTGGGTTCCACGGGGCAGGTTCGTGTTGTTCGGACCCCACCCGGAGCTGACGGATAGGGAGGGTGCCCACGCCCTCCTGGCGAAGGCCATACTCTGGGCGGCCGGCGTCAACATCCAACCCCTGCTGTCCGCGGAGGAGAACGAGGAAGAATCGAAGAGGAACACGTCGGCGAGCCACGCCGGTGAGGTACCGACGGTACCGCCGGCCCCACCGGTGGTGCCGAAACCCCACGTGCAGGTCAGGACACCATCCATCCACGTGGACGTCGTGACACCGGCGGTGATCGCAACGTTGCTGACGTTGGTACTACCGGAGAACGTCAAAGCAGGTCTCGTGGCCGGGGACCCGTTGAACCCCGTGTTCGACGCGATAGCCGGGTTCCTGCAGAAGATCGGGATCCCGGTGACGGGCACCGACCTGGCGTTCGGAACCGCTATGACGGTGTTCCTGACTGTCGTCGAGGCCCTGTGGGACGTCCTGAACGCGATCTAGCCTCCCTCCCCACCCCGTATCGTTATGAAGTTCATAACGATTCCGGGACTTGGTAGCGGGGCCGGGATTTGAACCCGGGACCTCCGGGTTATGAGCCCGGCGGGATGGACCTGGCTACCCCGCCCCGCTGCCCTCCACGACCGCAGGTTCAATATCGAGATATATTAACATTTCCCGAGGGCACGAACTTGTACGTAGGCATCGACGGGGTCGACGGGGTAGGGAAAACGTCCGTCGTACACACCGCGGCGGAGATACTCGAGATGATGGGGTACGACGTCGCAACCGTCGCGGAACCGTACACCGAGATAGGAAAACGCGCCCTCGAACTCGAGGACCCGTACGCCCAAGCCCTGGCCTTCACCCTCGACAGAATGCTACTCCACACCGAGCTGAACCTGAAAGAACACGACCTCGTGATATCGGACAGAACCCTACTAAGCACCATAGCCTACCAATCAACGCTCGGCGCCGACTTCGACTGGCTCGTCGAACTCCAACGCCCCGTCCCCAAACCCGACGTCATCTTCATCATCGACAGGGAACCGATGGTGGAGGACGAGGAATTCGACAGGGAGTTCCTGAAGAAGGTCAGAAGGATGTACAGGAAGGCGGCAGACGCCGTCGAGACCAGGTACTCCGTGGAAGTGAAGTGGCTGAAAGCCGAGGGAAAGGACGTGGAGGACATCGCCAACGTCATCGTCTCCTACATTCGAAAAAGGATCGACGACCCGCTCAAAGGGGTAGAGGTCCCGTGACCAGGTACGAGAAGGGAGCCAGGCTGGAGAGGGACATAGTGAACTACCTGAGGGACAGAGGGTACGGCGCCCTAAGAGCCGCGGGATCCGGTCCCGTCGACGTCGTCGCCTACACACCCTCGGAAGGACACGTGGTGATGGAATGCAAGGTCCGACGATCCGACGTGCTCTACGTGCCCAAGGAAGACGTGACGAAACTCGAGGAATTCGCCAAGACGTTCGACGCAACACCCTTCATCGCCTGGCGACCCGCACACAGGAGACTACCCCGACACCCCCTCAACGTCGTACTCGTCCGGCCCGAAGACACCGAAGAGACGACGTCCTCACGCAAAATAACCCTGGAATCCGCCGTCAGAAAGGGACTGAGCCTGGAAGCTCTACTCACCGACCGGCTACCTCTCTAGCGAACGGATCCACGTACTCCTCCAGGAACTCGACCAGGGACGCCTCCATCCCCATTTTAGATGCCACCCGTTCAACTTCCTCGGGATCCGGGGCCTCCCAAGGGAACCCCAAACGCTTGCCCACCAACCTGAGGAAGAGCTCCTTGTGACTCCGGTACCCGAGCTCCCTCGCGACGCCCTTCTTCACGCCCACGGACCTGGCCAACCTGTCCAACTCCTTCGACGTCATGGACCCGTACTGGGTGGCGACCTTGCGCCGTTCCACCACGAACCTCGGGACACCCACCCTCTCGGCCACCTTCCTGAGGGCCCTCTTCCTCAACCTGTCATCGGCCGAAGCGAGGTTATCGTACGGATGTATCCCCATCCCCACCCTCACGACGTCCATGTCCAGGAACGGTACCCTAAGCTCCACCGATCCACCGAACATCCCGGCCTTATCGTCCCTCTCAAGGTTCACCTCGTGGATAGACGCCACGTCCCTCCAGAGCTCGAACATCAGGGCCACCGGATCGTCGTAGAGCCTCGTGTACCGATGGTACCCACCCAACAGCTCATCGGCGCCCTGACCAGACAACATGACTTTCAAACCGTCCCTCCCCATCGCCTCGGCGCACGCGAGCACGGGGATACCCACCTCCACCTTCATCGGATTGCACGACTCGACGGCGTACACCGTGGCCACCACGAACCTCGGAAAATCCTCCGACAGGTCCACGGCCTCGAACTCCACACCGATCTCACGCGCGACCCTCTCCGCGAAATCCACGTCCTCGGACCCCGGGAACCCGGCGGAGTAAGCCTGCACGTCCACGTACTCCGACGCCAGAACGGTGACTGTGGTGGAATCGACGCCCCCCGACAGGACCACGCCCACCCTTTCCGTCTCCTCGACACGCCTGGCGACCGCATCCCTCAACGCGTCCTCCAGCTCCTCCACGCCGTGGGACCCGGGCTCGGGCCTGGGAATCCTGACCACACCGGTCACATCCACGCCCTCGTCCCCGGCCACGAGGACGGAACCGGGAGGTAACCTCCTGACCTCCCTCGCCCCGACACGCCACAGGGCCTTCTTCTCCGAAGCTATCCGGAGGACGCCGCCTTCCATCGAGTAATAAAGGGGCCTGACACCCACGGGATCCCTACCCGCCACCACGGTCCCGTCCTCGAACACGGTCACGAAGGAGTACTCACCCATCAGCACCCTGAGTGCTCCCTTCGCCGTCGACACGTCCCTCACGGACTCGAAAACCGCCCACGAGTCGGAGGGGACGTCCTCCCCGACTATCTCCCTGTAGTTGTACACCTCACCGTTGACGGCGACCGCCCTGCCATCCCCGACTATCGGCTGCTCCGCATCCGGGTCGCCCCTCACCCACAACCTGACGTGACCCAGGGAGGGGCCCTCCCCATCCCCCGTGAACCCGCCGTCCGACAACACGGTCACACCTCGACCGTCCGGCCCCCGGTGACGCATGACGTCCAACATCGCCTCGACCTCCGATCTACCCGCGGCGGAGAACGCTATCCCGCACAAGGGACGGCCTCCCCGATCACGTTTTTAAGCAGGCTAACGACGAAGCGGTAGGGGGAAGTGGCCGTTGAAGGGCGCTCCCCTCCTTCTCCTGGTGATGCTCTCGCTCTGCGTCATCCCGGTGGCCTCCTCGTGCTCGTCTCCGCTCCAGCAGGTGCTGGAGAGTAGATATAATCAGATGTGGCCCAACCTAGCCCCCTGGATTCATTCCGAGGTCACCATAGCCGAGAACATCACAGTGAATTCGACTACATGTCAAGATCACACCAAGTATGTTGCCGTGTACTCGGCCTATCCTGTGAATAACCTAGGCGAAGTGGTAGCGACGTATACTTCTAGTGAAACAGCTAAGGGAATATCGGTGTATCTTGTTAGATACGACGAAGTTAAGATCCCAGCTGGCTTTATATCCGTGGAAGAAAGCGTTTCAGCAATAGGTGTTGCAGCTTCAAACCCGGTGATCATGCAATCATCATTAAGCGGAACGCAGGCGGAGGAAATCCCTATACTAGTGTCTTACTCATCCGATAATTATATCTACATAACTCCCATAACCGAAAGGATCCTAGTTGGAACGGGATACCCATACCCCGTTTACTATCAATCCGCTGTTCAAAGTACGGGATCACTACAGATCCCGGTAGGCGGATCGGCCAGCAAGATAAAAGTTGTTCTAATAAGTTCATCAGAGTCTTCCTCCGGTATTGACAATACCTACCTCGTTATGTACAATGTCAACGGGAAAATCGGATGGACAGTAGTGAATGTTGAGTACCCGTATTCGGGCGTCCCTGTCGTATCAAATTCCGTGTCAGGCTGGATAGAAGAAGATAGTGGTATACAAGACTTCGACTTGAGAATCCTCAAGTCTCCCTTGGTAGCGATATCGTTTATAGGTTACCATAAGGGAACATATGGCGTTTGGTTCAAGACATTAAAAGTTACCAGTGGTGGCTTAGAAATACTGTATACCGCACTATTATGGGCATCCCCACACTGTCCATCGGATGCTTCCTCCATATCGTTCGCATCGTATTTATCATCCGACGGTACCGAAGCATACTGTTTAGTAGCATGGCTAGAAGTTCATTTACTGAACTCGCCCGGTTACAATACGTTTCAAGATAATTTCTTCACATCCAGCACCTCTAATACAACTTCTCCTCCTCCGATGTACGTGGTATTTGCAAGGTATGTTATAGTATCTTTACAGGACGGATCAATAACAGTACTCCCGTTTTACTCGAATAACCAGACTTACGACGTTCCCATATTGGTGTACTTTAGAGCATATGGAAAGTGGTCATCCTCATCCACGTCACAGGTAACAGCGACTGTTGAAGGATTTGACGATATATCATCAGTCAATGTAGTATACAACGCCAATGCTAGCACCATGAAATTCTTAATACTGCTATCATCAGATGTTAAGCCATATTACTCACTCGATAAGTTCTTGGAGATGAACACTACTACCAACTTCGGATATGATATACTGGCTATCCCGTTCCCTGGAGTCGAATGGTATGAGAATAATAGATATGTGCCAATTGGAGGGCTGGCCGCTATTTACACGTTTTACAATAACGATTACTTCAGCATCAGGACGTTTATAAACTTTAATTCCAAGGAGACATACGATAGCAATGCTGATGAGTATGTATTTAGCGACGTAGTGATTGAAAATACCTTTGATCCAATATTTGAATTCGATATAACTCAATATTACGAGGATAACAAGGGCAATAATAAAGATCAAGTAAGTCAGATAGGAATAACAACGTATGTGGATATAGGTGGTAAAGAAGTACAGCTGTTGATGATTAACTTCGCGAACAGTACTAGCAACGGATGGGACCTGTGCGAGATGACCGTTATGCCTCTGGTAGGCCAGTTGCAGTACATGTACGGGTCATCGGCTCCCGGTACCCTATCTTTCGCCTCCCAACTCTCCTCCGACGAATGCGTCGTTCCCCTGAAACCGGTGTGCGTGGTGGAGGAAACGTCGCATCCCTCCAGCGTGGACCTTGGTTCCCTCTCGTCCGAGGTCGACGTCACCATATCCACCGTGCCGGGAGTCAGGGTGATGGATTGGACGCCGGGCACGGATTACCTGGTTTACATGTCGGCGACGGCTCCCACGAACTACGCGGCGGCCATGGCGACGGGCAAGACGGCGTTCGAGACCGCGACCGAACTCACCGTCAAGTTCCCGGCCCTTCCAACGTCCGGGGACGTGTTCACGAGGGTATCCGAGTGGTTGAGCACTTTCGTGTCGGAGAACGGGACGCCGTCGTCACCCATCGTGGCGAGCGGAACCGGGTTCCAGTTCACGTTCCTGGATACCCTGGCGTCGTTACTCAAACCGCTATCGGCGAAGGACCTCAACGCCCTGAAGACCCTCGTCGGGGTCCTCAACTCTCAGTGGACCTTCGACATATTCGTCGGACCGTCGGGCTTCGGATACCCGTCTACCCTCATCCAGACGGTGTTGGGTGATTGGAACGCGAGCCCACCCTACGTCGACTTCGATCCGGCGCTCGCGCTCAACACGGTGTTACCGGCGATATGGCAGACACCCGTACTGCAGGTGTTCCCGGTGTCGTTCACGGCGGAATTATCCAACCTGGTGGTCGAAGCGACCTCGGAGGTGACGTCCACGACCACGGGAACGGGGGTCTCTCCATCCTCTTACTCCTACCCGGTACCCTCACCGTCGCCAACGTCGACCGGAACGTCGGCCACGTCGATACAACCGCCAACCACGACACCGACCACGACGTCCACGACGACGGGCACGACGGGTGAGACGTCGACCTTCACAGTGATTCCGTGTCCAATCCCCGTTCCAAGAAGGCGCGCTGAAGGTTGAGAGCTCTCTCCACCCTCTCTCTGACCCTCCTAGGAACCCTACCCACCCTCAAGGGGTCCTTTCCGGCGAGATCGCGGATGTTCTCGTGGAGGAGCACCGTTTGATGCATCTGGACGGTCAGTCTACCCACCACCTTGGGGGCGCCCGTCCGGGGTAACCTCCCCTCGAACTCCCTCCTCAGGAACCACTCGCACCTGACCTTCACCGAGTGCGGGTGTTCCGTATCCTCGACTTCGGGCTTGAGGCATAACCCCTCTTTCAACTCCCTCTCGCACCTGTTCAGTTCCCTTTCGAGCGTCTCGGCGTCGTAGGCGTCGATGGCACGGTACGGTACGGGATCGAAGAGTCTCCTGCATTCGCGGTGATGTTCGGGCCTGGGCCTGCGGACGAAGGGTTCTCCCTCCAGTAGATCCACCTCGTACGCGTGGTACCTAACCCGGACGCGTCCCTCCCTCAGGGCGTGAGGGAATTCGGGTTTCCGCTCGTTTTCCTCGATGAACCTTTGGATCAGTTCGTGGTCCGGGTCCAGTTCGCAGGCCTTGGAGAACAGGGGTTCCGGTCTGCACTCGTACCGTTTGCCCTCCAGGTACACGGCCTCAGCCGTGGTGTCGGAGGGTCGCCCGTCGAAGAGGACCTCGGCCTCGAGGGCACCGGCCAGCTCGTGGAGCCTCGGGGAGTCCTGCGAGAACACGTCGTAGGGCAGCAGTTCGCCCTCGAAGACCGTAAGACCGTCGTACTCGTCGGGGGCGTCCGCCCAGGGTGGCTCCACGCCTAGGTCCTTCAGGTAGGCGTCGACGTCGACCCATCCCCTCGTGTGGGCCAGGGTGCCTTCCGGCGACACGTGGAGTCTGACGTTGGTACCGTCGAGTTTCTCTTCGACGTACACGGTGTCGCCGTCGTAGAAGGCCGTGAGTAGGCGGAGGGCCCTTTCGGGCTCTTCGGGCCTGGGTGCCGCCATAGTCCTGGTGAACGTCATCCGGAGGGCTTCCGGCACGAAGGTCGGCTCCGGTTTCATTTGCCCTCCTCCAGGTACCTGCGGAGGATGGCTATGGCGCAGAACTCGTCACACATGGAACATTCTTCCTCGTCCTCGGGGGGTCTCTCTTCCCTGTACTTCCTCGCTTTCTCGCCGTCGAGGGCGGTCTCGAACTGCGTCTCCCAGTCGAGGTTCCACCTGGCTTCCGCCATCCGCTCGTTCTCCCTCAGCGCCTCGGGGTGCCCCCTCGCCGTTTCGGCGGCGTGGGCGGCTATCCTGGCCGCTATGACGCCCTCCACGACGTCCTCGACGTCGGGTAGGGCCAGGTGTTCGGCGGGGGTCACGTAACATAGGAAATCGGCGCCGTGGTACGCGGCTATGGCGCCTCCGATGGCCGCCGTTATGTGGTCGTACCCGGGCGCCACGTCGGTGGGGATGGGCCCCAGGACGTAGAACGGTGCCCCGTCGCAGATTTTCTTCTGGAGTTTGACGACGGCGGGGATCTCGTGGAGCGGGACGTGACCGGGCCCTTCGACCATGGATTGGACGCCGGCCTCTCGGGACCTGTGGACGAGTTCGGACTGGATTATCATCTCCCTGTGTTGGGCCGGATCGTTGGCGTCCAACACCGACCCGGGTCTCATCCCGTCCCCTATTGATACCGTGACGTCGTGCTCCTTCAGTACCTCGAGGATGTAGTCGTAGTTCTCGTAGAGGGGGTTTTCCGCGTCGTGGTGTATCATCCAGGCGGCGATGATGGCGCCTCCTCTGGAGACGACGCCCAGGCGTCTGGGGTACCGGAGGAGGTCTTCGAGGGCTTCCCTGGTCAGGGCGGCGTGGATGGTCATGAAGTCGACTCCGTCCTCCGCGTGCCGCTCGATGGCTTTCAACATGTCGTCCTCGTCCATGTCGACGACGGCTTTTCCGGACCGTCTGGCTTCGACGGCCGCCTCGTAGATCGGTACGGTGCCTACGGGGACGTCGACGGCTTCGAGTATGGCCTTCCTTATTTCCCTGAGGTCTCCCCCGGTGCTGAGGTCCATGACGGTGTCCGCTCCGTACTCGACGGCGGCTTCAGCCTTCTTCACCTCGAGGTCGGGATCGGCCAGGGCCGGGGAGGATCCCACGTTGGCGTTCACCTTGACGCGGAGACCCTCGCCTATCGGGGCGGGGTTTATCGCGTCTCTACGGTCGACGTGGGCCGGGATGACGGCCTTTCCCTCGGCCACCAGGCGGGCTAGTTTCTCGGGTTCTATACCCTCGGATTCCGCCGCCTTTCTCACGATCTCGGGTACGTCGCCGCTCCTGCATTCTTCCATCAAGGTCACGGCCATCCTACCCCTGGGAGGGTCCCTTTCGATAGGATCGTCTTGAGGATAACCCCGAAGGTCACGTCGATGAGTTCCCTTAGGCCCGGAGGGAGGATTATCGGTCTGAGCCCCGCGGCCGCGGAGATCACCCCCGCGGTCACTCCGAGCCATATCACGCTCCATATCAGGCCGTAGTGGGGCTTGGAGGCCCTTTTGAAGGCGGCCAGTGGGAACACGAACAGGGCCGGGAGCGCTAGGACGGGGTGAACGATGGCCAGGGAGCCGGTTATCAGGGAGGCCGCCACCATCCTGCCGAGCTCCATGGGGAGCCTGGCGGCCTCGTAGGCGGGTGGAGGTGGTTCCACGAGGGCTACGACGTCAGGACCGAACCTGAAGGCCACGAAGGACGCCTCGTACCTGAGCCTCTCCTCGGTGGCTAGGGCTTCCTCCGCGGCGGAGCTCCTGGAGTTCCCGACGCCCTCCCTGACCTTTACCCTAGCCTTGTCGGCGAGGCCTAACACCTTGATGGCTGCCCTTAAAGCGTGGCTTTTGGAGGGAAACCTCGCGAGGACGTCGTCGCCTCCCGGCCTGTGGTGGAGTATGGAGGCGTGCTCCTCCTGGAGGGTCTCGATGACCCTCTCCATGAACCCGTGCAGGTACGATCGGCCCAACTTGTCGATCAACCTCGTGGATCCTATGACGTCGAGGTAGAGGATCCTATCCGGGGCCTCGACGTCCCCGGAGGGTTTCGGTATCTTCCGCTCGCCGCCCTCGTGGATGGCCCACTCCGCTCCCATCTTGGTGAACGCCGCGAAGGGTGGTCTGATCAGGGTCTCCACCTTGGCGTACCTCTCGGTGGCCGCGGCTTGGGTGAATCCCACGGCGGCGGACCCGTTTAACTCGAGCAGGACGCCTACCGCGAAGCGGAGGGCGTGGTACTTGGTAGGGGCTTCGACGAGGGCTTCACCCACGTCCTCCTCCAACACCGTGCATCCGTACTTGCGGGCCAGTTTTCGGACGTTCGAGTCCGAGGGGAACGTGCAGTACACGTACCTGGTCTCGTCCAGGACTATCTTGGTGACCAGGGTGACATCAAGGGTCTTGGGTGAGAAGGCCTCGATGGGGGTCAATCCGTAGCCTCTCTTCCTGAGTTCCTCCGACAGCTCCGGGCCTAGCTCGGCTGCGATGACTTCCTCGGGGGGTTTCGGGTAGCTCTCGAACCTTACGAGGAGTAGTGGGATCGAGTTGATGACGTCGACTATCTCCTTCTCCTCCTCGTCTATGGGGTCGTACTTGGTACCGCAGGCTATCACCTCTCCCTTCACGAAGGGCTTCGAGGCCAACTTGACCAGGGTTCTTCTCATCCCCGCACGCCCGCCTCACCCGGGTCGGTCCTTCTCCTTGATGCGTACCTTGTACTCCCCCGGGTCGAGTAGTAAGCTCTCCTTCACGGTCACGTAAGGGAACTTCAGGTATCCGCACCTCGTGGCCACGGTGCTGGCGATGAACCTGGCCAGTTTGACCATTTGACCGTAGAGGTCGCGGTGGGTTAGGACCTCGACGTCGTACGGGGGTCTCTCCGGGGGTACGTCCGCGGCGTGGAGGGCTAGGACGGCGCATTCCCCCTTGTCGACGCACAGGTCGTTCCTGGCGAGGACCAGGGGGGTTTTGTCGAGGTCGAGTTCCTCCCTGGCCGTCACCGCTATCACCGGGGCCTTCTCCCTGACCTCCGTGTACTCCCTAGGGTCCACGCCCACGAACACCACGTATCCTTCCATCGGTAGTTCTTCGTCGTGGAAATCGTCGGGCGCGACCACGTGCTTTATCACCGGGAGTTTCGTTAGGATCTTGTCGAACACCTTATCGATGCCCTTGAGGGAGTATTCCAGCCCGGTCAGCTCGCCTAGTTCCCTGACCACCTCCCTGGCGATCGCCTTGACCCCCGTGGCCCTGCAAACGCGGGGTTCGAAGACGGGGTACCCGGCCTCCGCCACCTTCTTCAGTGCCTCGGCGGCGACGGAGGCTCCCAGTCTCTTCTCCTCCGGACCCGGTACCCAGACGCGGGTCTTGGTGTCGTCCTCGGACAAGCCCGTTCTCCCCGGGTGGTGTTCGGCTTGAGGGTGGTCATGAAGTTCGGGGGAACGTCGGTCGGCGGTGCCGACAACATCCGCAGGGTCGTGAGTGTAATCAAGGGTTCCCTGGAGGACGGGATCGAGCCCGTGGTCGTGGTGTCCGCGATGGCCGGCGTCACGGACACGTTGGAGAGGGCGGCCGAGGAGGCCCCTTCCTGGAGCGAGGAGGAGATCAAATCCTACGTGGGCAAACTGAGGCACCTGCACGTTGAAACCGTCGAGAACCTGATATCCTCGTCGATAGTGGCCAGGGAGGTACTGGGGACGATAGAGTCCCTCCTGGACGAGCTGGAGAAGGTGCTCATCGGGCTCAGTTACGTGGGTGAGGTGACGCCGAGGTCCAGGGATCTCGTCTTATCGTTCGGGGAACGACTGTCCGCCCCGATAGTGAGCGGTGCCTTGAGGGACGTCGGCATCGACTCGGAACCGCTGGAGGGCGGCGAGGCCGGTGTCGTCACGGACGACAGGTTCGGGGAGGCAGAGCCCATAATGCCGGAGTGTCAACGCAGGGCGAGGCGAGTCCTCGAACCGATGCTGAACGCGGGCAAGGTGCCCGTCGTCACGGGCTTCATAGGAAGGACGCTCGACGGTGACGTCACGACCCTTGGAAGGGGAGGCTCGGACTACTCCGCGGCCATACTGGGCGCGGCGTTGGGTGTGGACGAGGTCCAGATATGGACCGACGTCGACGGTATAATGACGGCCAACCCGAAGCTGGTACCGGACGCCAGGACCGTGGAGAGGCTCTCGTACGAGGAAGCGATGGAACTCGCCAGCTTCGGCGCCGAGGTTCTACACCCGAAGACCGTGATCCCCGTTAGAGAACCCGGCATACCCGTGCGGGTCAAGAACACGTTCAACCCGGATGCCCCGGGAACCCTCATCACGTCCACGGCGGACAGGGCGGAACACGTCGTCAAGGCCGTGGCCTCGTCCTCGGACGTCGGTGTCGTGGACCTCCGGGGGATAACGATGATCGGCAGACCCGGGATAGCCGGGAGGGTTTTCTCGAGGCTCGGGGACGAGGGCATCAACGTCATCATGATATCACAATCCGCGTCCGAGTCCAACATATCCATAATAGTGTCCGAGGACGACGCGGAGAAGGCCGCCAAGGCCCTGGAGCGCGAGTTCGTGGGTGAAGGGGTCCTGGAATCCGTCGAGTTCACGACCGACGCCAGCGTGGTGGCCGTGGTCGGTGAAGGCATGAGAGGAACACCCGGGGTGGCGGCCCGGGTCTTCGACGCCGTGTCTCGTCGCGGAGTCAACGTGAAGACCATCTCCCAGGGCGCGTCGGAACTGAACATCTCGTTCGTGGTGGCGGAGGAGGACGAGAAGGACGCCGTCAGGGCCGTCCACGACGAGTTCGAGCTGGGCGGTTCCTGAGTTTTGACTGTGAGTGATCTGGAGACTTCAATGAGGAGGTTCCTCAGGTCGCTGGTGAAGAAACGCTACACCACCATGGTCACCGGTTTCCACATGTTCGCATACGTGGTCATGTCGGCGATACTCAGGGCGGCCTTCCCCGACACACCGGCCAGCGACGTGACCGAGGAACCACTCGAGAAAACCGCCGAGCCCTACGTGAGGCACAGGACGGGAAGGTTCCTACCCCGACCCATCATCACCGAGTTCGTGAGCGTGTTCCGGGGGTTCGGCGACGAGCCCGTATCGTCGGTCGTCACCGACGACGGTCTGAGGACCCTGGTGATGGAGCACTACTCGGACCTCTCCAAGTACTACGATGACAAGCCGGAGATGCCTTTCAGGTGGGGGGCCTTGGACGACTCCGACGCGTTGACCGTCGACATCAGAATGGGCGAGTTGCTGGTGTTGGCGGTGGACCTCAGCGACCGAGGCGGCAAGTACCGTTTCTTCCTCCCCGTTCTCTCCACGATGTTGGAGACGGGGAGGGACTGTCTCCAGGTGCTATCGGTGACCGTCGACAACGTCGATCTGGACGATAGGACCATGGTGGTCGGAGGCGAGAAAGTTAAGATATCCAAAACGTTGAGAAGGATGATCAAAGATGTGTTCGATAAGGACAGAAAGTGGTTGTTTCCAGTGAACGTAGTTGACGTGATGAAGTGGGAATCAGAGGTCAGTCATAGAACGGGATACACGTTCGAATTACTTTGAACTTGTGCGATGCTTCCGATGTTCCGATCGGGGTGATCTAACGTTGTACGTGTCCGGAGAAGTCGAGATAGAGGATGGGATCTACGCACATCCCACCGTGACCGTCATGGGTCGCGTCGAGTTGGGTAGGGACGTGAACCTGTGGCCAGGTGCCGTGATCAGGGGCGACTTGGAACCCGTGAGGATAGGGAGGCGAACCAACGTCCAAGACAACGTGGTAATCCACACGTCCCCGGGCTACGAGGTGGAGATAGCGAAGGACGTGTCCATAGGACACGGGGCGGTCATCCACGGCGCCACCATCGAAACCGACGTTCTCATCGGGATGAACGCGACCGTCATGAACGGGGTCGTCATCGAAGAGTGTTCCGTGGTGGCCGCGGGAGCCGTCGTCACGGAGGGCACCGAAGTCAAGAGTTACGAGGTGTGGGCCGGGGTCCCGGCCAAGAGGATAGGGTACCTGACGGAGGACAGGGTGGAGAAACTTATCCGAGAACCGACGCGCAGGTACCTCAAACTGGCCAAGAAGTCGCTACCCAGGGTGGAGGTCAACCCCTGAGGTTCACCGCGGTCAAGTAAGCGGCCCCGACCGCGGGAGCCACCTCGGCACCCTCGCCGAAGACATCGTCGAACCCCGTGGTTTCCACGTCCAACCTCTTGAAGACCTCCGTGAGAACCTCCTCGCCCGACCCCGCCGTGACGGCGTGCTCGACCCCCGTCTCCCTAACCTTCCTCTGCACGTGCTTGAACACCCTACCGAACAACTCCTTGAACGCCTGTTTCGCTATCTCGATGACCCCCTCCTCCCCTATCTCCTCCGGGTCCGAGCAAACGACCCTAGCCAGTCTCCTGGCGCACTCCTCGTACGACTTACCCCTACCGTCCGGCGTCTCGACGGTGTACTCATCCTCACCTATTATACCCAGCACCGTTAATGCATCCGCTACTATTGAAAAGTATTCGTAAGATACCTCCACTACGTTACCGTCTATAATCACTCTATCCAACAAGTAGGACAAAGGAGTTCTAAGGAAACCCACGTAAACTAGCTCGCCATGCTTAAGCCTTTCGTAGTCCGTTCTACCCTTAGCTTTTACTTCTCCCTCCATTATAGGTATTATGTCTAAAGTAGTCGAGCCGAAGTCACAAAATACGAAATCTTCATCCTCACCGTGCACGCTGGCCAGTAACTCGGACGAGGCCCTCCAGTTCGCCCCCGCCACCTTCCTCCATTCCGCCACCGCCTCCTCCGGATCCACAAGCTCCCCCTCGGACGTTACCACGAACACGTCCCGTCTCGTCGCTCGCCTCGTCGCCTTGACTATGAACTCGACACCGTCCTTCCTCGTCGGGAAAGCGTCGGCCAGCTCCCCGGACATCGTCAGTCCGACCGCGTCCGGACGCCAGCGTCTGGCCAACTTCCTGATGAGCCTCTCCAGCCTGTGATGGTTGCGCTTCTTCCACAGCGGCAGGTAGATCCTCTCGGTGTCTTCCACGACCATCCCCTCGTCCCTCAACCTTACCAGGGCCGCATCCGTGTGGGCCCCTCCCACGTCCAGCCCCATGATCTTGTCAGCCATCCGTAACACCAACCCCGGACGTGTCACCGTATTTCGACGACTCGAAGACCGCCTATCTTCAAGGTCTCCGAGGCTTCCACGTCCATCCTATCCATAATCATCTCCGTCAGCGCGGAGAGCCCCCCGTGAACGTACAGGTAAGAGGACTCGTAGGACACGTCCCTCGGGTCCCCCAACAGGGAAGATGCCACGGATTCGGGATCCTCCGAAGCCGCGGCCACGATAGGGGTCGTGGGCCTCGGGTTGACCTCGAGCACCACCGGGCCACTTTTAGTCACCACTAAGTCCACACCGAATACCCCGTCAAGACCTAAGGCATCTCCCACGGTCACCGCTAAAGACCTAGCATCCTCCACGCCGAGAAACGCGGAGGGCGTGACCCCTCCGACGTAGATCATGTGACCCGCGGCCTCGACCATCACCTGGTCGTTGACCGCCAGAACGCCGACATCGCCCCCCCACCGACACGCCAACACGCTGCACTTGGGCCCCGCCACCAACCCCTCGATCAGGACGTCGTCACCGTTCACGCCGTCCTCCAAGCTCATGATCACCCCCTCGCTACCACAGGAACCCCTCGGCTTGACCACGAGACACTCACCATCCTCGGGCGGCACCCTGAGACCGGCCTCTTTCAGCCTACCCTTCGTCTCCACCTTGTCGGCGGCGATCCTGACGGCGTCGGGATCCGGACCGTACACGCGCAACCCCGCTTCCGAGAGTTCTTCGATGACACCGGCCAGCACGTCGTCATCCTCAGGGGCTACGACGACGGCACCGTCGCACATGTCCAACGCTTCCTCCAGGCTCCTGACCACGACACCCCAACGGAGTCCCACCCCCTCGGCCGCAGGGATCACCGGCCTCTCACCGGCTTCGGACAACGCCATGGCCAAGGCTTCCGCCATAGCGGAACCCTCAGGTAATAGCCTCCGATCGCCCGTGGCTACGGCGTGTTCGTACACCAGCACAGCCAAAGGGGGAAACTCCCCTGCCGAAGATAACGTACGCCGTGGAGGGCTTCCGCTCGGAGCGACCGGAAGAAACCCTCGAATTCATCGAGAG
This sequence comes from Methanopyri archaeon, assembly GCA_013154335.1. Taxonomy (GTDB): domain Archaea; phylum JAADCQ01; class Methanopyri; order Methanopyrales; family Methanopyraceae; genus Methanopyrus. Next base: position 23,538 of record JAADCQ010000016.1, on the reverse strand, counting down.
CACCGGGATCGACCGTGAGCTGGGTCTAAAACCCGTTTCGGAACGGGGCGAGGGCGACGCGCACGTCGTCGTCTTCCGGAACGGGAAAGGAAAACATCACGCGGGCAAAGGCACGTCGAAGACGCAAGCCAGGGTATCCGGCGTGATGGAGGCCGTGGAACGCGATCGATGTCGATACGACGAATCTCGGGTCATCCGAGACCCCGACGATCCCGTCAACCCGTACCCGGAGGCCTACAGAGGGGAACCGAACCGCTGGGTGGATGCCCTTACACTGCCCGACGGGGAGCACGTTCAGATACCGGTCGAGGAGGTGTTCCACCCCGTACCCGAGGCGATCGCCCCCACCCACACTAACGGGTTAGCGGCAGGGAGGACTCGGAACGAAGCGATCGTTCAAGGACTCCTCGAGGTCATCGAGCGCGACGCATGGTCGGTGCACGAGGAGAGGAGAGCCCCGGTGGAGCAACTCGACGTGACCGGAACCGACGTGGAAAAAGTCGTCGACTCGGTGGAGGCCGTGACCGGTTACAGGCCGAACCTCCGTTTGCTCCCCAGTAGGGTCGAGGGCGTCCACGTCGTAGGAGCGGTGTTGGACACGGGCGACCCGGATACCACGGTGATGGGGATGGGCGCGTCCCCGATCCCCGAGATGGCGGCCGTGAGGGCTGTTCTCGAATCGCTCCAAGGGTTTGAGTTGAACAGACTCGGCATCGAGAGTCCCGTCAGGAAGACCATGTCCCCGGAGTTGAGGGACATTTTAGAGGAGAAGCTCACGCCTGAGAGGTTCAGGAGGATGAACGCGCATTGGTTCAAGACGTCCGAGACCGTCCACATCGATGACCTGGAGAGGAAGAACTTCGACGACGTTGAGAGCCTGTTGAACTGGCTCGTGGACAGGACCTGCGAGGGTCTAGGAGGTCCCGTGCTCGTCGCCGATCTGCCGGATCGCTTCGAAGGGGTGCACGTGGTGAGGGTCAGGGTGATAGGCGCCCTCGAGACGGCGGTGGACGGGGTGAGAGGGAGAAGGGGAACCCGGAGGGCGTTAGAACAGGTCGTGTAGGTGGATCTCGTACTGTCCCAGCTCGCCGCCGAAGTTACCCGCACTGATCTTCACGACACCCGGCTGGGTGCACGCGGCTTCGATCCCTACCCTCATGGCCTCCTTGACGGCGTCCTCCGACAGGCCGTTTATCACGATCTCGTACACGCTCTTGACGCCTTCCGGCAGCTCGTTGTCCTCAACGGTCGGACAGTAGGCGTCGTTCGTCGACGCGGGCAGGAAGTCGTACTGCTTCGAACCCACCTTGGACGCGGAGGCCACTATCCCGCCCGGGAACGGGGTGTAAACCTTCGAAACCTTCCTTATGGCGTCCACGGCCGCCTCGGCCGCCTGAAGGGCCGCCGGCTGGCTCTCCGCCATGATGTAGAAGTTGCCGCCGGCGACTCCTTTGGCTATCTTGAACTCGTCCTCTACGATGAACTCTCCCTCGACTATCGGGACCTTCCAGACCTTCCTACCGTCGATCTCATCTTCCTCTTGGTACCCATCACCGAAGAAACTCAGCTTGTACCCCACCCTGTCGCTTCCCACGACCTCGGCGTCCTCCGGCATGGCATCGAACGCGTTGGCCGTGGGCGCGGTCATGACGCACTGGCCGATCCTGTGGAGAAGCTCCTCGGCCAGCTGCTCCTCGTCGTTGTGACCTATCATCACGATGACGCCTGGTCTACCGTCGGGCGTGTCTTGAGGATCGACGAAGCCCTTGTCGATACCGGCCTCGGCCGGACACATGATGACGGATGTGCCGTAACCCGTGGTCTCGCGGGCCGCCACGCGCGCCCACCTCTTGGTGGCGGCCGTTATGAGGATCCTGGCGACCCTGAACTCGAAAGCCTCGGCGAACGTGTCCTCGATCTCGACACCGTTTATCTCCATGGGGGATCACCCCCGGCGCCCGGCTTCCGGATCCGCTTAAATCAGCAACGATCCCGACCGAGGGCTTCCAACACGGCCCGCCTCATCACGTCGACGGGTGCCTCCTCACCGGTCCATATCTCGAAGGCCAGGGCACCCTGATGGACCAACATCCCGACGCCGCTGACGGGGGTGGCTCCCGCCTTTTCGGCCTCCTCCAGCAACCTTGTCTTGGGTGGATTGTAAACGAGATCGTTAACGATGAGGTCGGGATGCATCATGTCCGCCGTGACCAAAGGAGGCTCGTCGACGTTCGGATACATGCCTACCGGCGTGGCGTCGACGAGGAGATCGGCGTCTCTCAACTCCTCTTCGAGCGTCTCCTTATCGAGCCCGGTGCCCTTGGCCTCAACTCCGAGCCTTTCCGACACCTCCTCGGCGAGTTTCACGGCCTTTTCCGGGGTCCTGTTCGCTATGACGATCTCCGAAGCGCCCTCGTCACCGAGCTTGAACACCACGGCCCTGGCCGCGCCCCCCGCCCCTAGAACCACGCATTTCGCGCCTTTCGGTTCGAACCCGGCCTCCTCCCTTAATGCCCTGAGGAACCCCTCACCGTCCGTGTTGTACCCCTCGATGGAGCCCTCGGAGAACCTCAACGTGTTAACGGCCCCGATGAGCTCGGCGTCCCTGTCCAGCTCGTCGCAGAGGTCCATGACGGCCACCTTATGCGGGATAGTGACGTTCAAACCGACTATACCGAGCGCCCTGGCACCGAGCACGGCCTCCTTCAAACTGTCCGGGGGGACGTCGAACGCGAGGTACACGTAGTCCAGTCCCTTCTCCTCGAAGGCGGCGTTGTGCATGACCGGGGACAGGGAATGTTCTACGGGGTGCCCTATCAACCCGACCAGTTCCGTCTCAGCGCTCAACCCCGACCTCCTCACGCTCGATCACCCGGCCTTCGACGAGGTTGATGATCTTGGCCTCCAACTTCTCACTTCGAACCCTGATCCTGCACACGTTGAAGACGTTGAGGGGGTCCATGCACGTCGCGCATGTGGCCGGGCACGCCGTGGTACCCACGTTAACGAGGAGGGTCCCCTCCTCCGAACCTAGGAACCTGCAGTGCGTGTGACCGGTTACGACGACCTCGGCGTCCACGGAGCGAGCTATCTCTCTCATCCTTCCCGGGATCTCGTACAGCCTGCAAGCGTAGTTGTCCAGGATCTGATCCCGCTTCGGCATGGGGGACGACTTCGCCACGGGGTTCTCCGCCTCCATCGGTTCCAAACCGAGTTCCCCGCACGGTTCGTGCCCGTGGACCACGAGGAAAGAGACACCCAAATCCAAGTCGATCGGTCCGCCGAGCGACGGGCCCGAGTGGCCCGGTGGACACCCTCTCCCCCTGCGCCTGTACTTCCTGAACCTGACGTCGACGCCGTGCCTCTCCAGGACCCGAACGTGATCGAGGGTGTCGTGGTTCCCGGGGATCACCACGGTGTTCGCGTCGAGATCCGAGAGGGAAGACGCAACCCTCGTGACAACGTCCTCGTCCGCTCTAGGGTCCAGTAGATCACCCACCACGAGGAAAACGTCGTGTTTTTCGGCGAGATCTAAGGCGGTCTCCCACGCGTGAGGATCGAACCCTTGGTACTCATCGCCGGCGTGGACGTCCGAGGCCACAAGCACGCTATCGGCGTGGATCTCGTCACGTCCTATGAACTCGTCCAGCGTCCTCAACCCTCTTCATCCTCCGGGCGGAGGACGTCGGGGTTGTATTTCTCGGTGATGAGGAGCATGGGGGTGGCCCTGTGGATAACCAGGTAACGACGGGCCGGGACTGTCTCACGGCCCATGATACCCAGAAGCCCCATCTCCCTGGGTTGTAGCTCCGCCTCGAACACCTCGAGTATGACGCGTCTAGTCTCGAGCTCGTGCTCCTCTATCATGACTCCCAAGGGTTTTGAGGACTGGAGAACCTCGCGCTTCATCTTACCGGGGAGGTTGTCGGGCCTGGCGAGGGTCTCAGCCAGTATCACCGGCACGCCGTCCGCCTCTATGACGACCCTCCGCAGGTAAACCTCGTCCCCGTCGGGTACGCCGAGGAGTTTAGCTTTCTCGTCCTCCACGGTCACTGTAACCGTCTCTATGGGGTTCACCTCGACGTTGTCGAAGAACCTCTTCAGTATCCTGGTGACGGAACCATCGGTGTGAAGAAGGACTTCCAGGAGGGGTACCATCACGACGCGTGCACTCCCATGATTATATCTCTCCGTATTCGTGAAGCAACTGTAGTTCCTCGAATGTAAGCTTCTCGCCACGCTCCATCTTCTTCTTTATCTCCTCTATCTTCTCCCTATCTACTATCCTCTTTTCTATATCTTTCATCCTAACTTGAATAGCCTGTTCTTCGGCCCTCTTCTCCATTATTTTCTGCTCTAAATTCTCGAGCTCTCTCTCCAGCTCTCTGAGCTTTCTCTCCAGATCCCTAACCTTTAGCATCTCCTCCTCGTACTTCCTATGGTAACCATCCGCCTCCTCTCTTATCGCATCAGCCATCTCGAAAGCTTTGACCATCTTCTCGTGATACTTATCGGCTTTCTTCGCATTTTCTACGACACGCTCATGGTGGAACGATGCCTTTTCTTTCAACTCATCTGCCTTCGAGAACAACTCATCCGCTTTCCTTGAGTACTCGCTGGCCTTCTCCCACATCTCGAGTTGTTTTCTCAACTTTTCTATCTTTTCGGCTATCTCCTCCTCTCTCCTAGGGCTAATTGGTTTCGTTTGGAGTTCTCTCTCTAACCTCTCTATTTCCCTTCTGAGTTCCCCCGGTCTCGCCTTCACCTTGGACCTGAGTTTTTTCGCCTTCTCAACGTACTCGAGAGCTTCGTTGACGAGTTCCCTGGCCCTCTCGTTCAACGAATCGCGCTTCTTCTTATGGTGTTTAACAACCTTATTGAACTCGTCCCTTTTCTCCTTGAACCGTCGTCCCTCCTCGACCAGCTTCCTGACCTGCTCATTCTTCTCGTCCCTCAGGCTCCGGTAACGGGCCGCGCGTTCCCTGGCCTCCTTGATCTCGCGCTTGAGCGACTTTATCTCACGCAGAAGCCGCGACCTCTCCTCCGTGAGCTCGTCCAACTCCTCCCGGACGCGTGTCAGCTCCTCCTCCAGCTCCCTAAGCTTCTCGACCTTCTCCCTGTCCACGAACATGGACTACTGGCCCCAGTGCTCGGTGAGGAAGTCGGCGGCCTCCCCGAGGTGGTCGACGACGTGGTCTACCACGTCCAACAGGATCTCCTTCGGTCTGAAACCTATCGACAACCCGGCGCGCTTTAACATTGGTGCGTCGTTGGCACCGTCTCCGACCGCAACGACGTCGGACGGTCGGACCCCGTACCGCGTGCAAAGGATGTCCATGATCCTCCCTTTGGCCTCCGAGCTCATCACGGGCCCGTACACCTTGCCCGTGAGGAGGCCGTCCTTCACGACGATCTCGTTCGCGTACCCCTCGTCCAGGCCCAGTTTCCTGCGGAATTCCTCGACCACGTCGGTGAACCCACCGCTCACGACCACCACCTTGGCCCCGAGCTCCTTAGCGGTCGCCAGGAACTCCCTCACGCCGGGGCTCGGTCTCAACCTCTTCGCCGCCTCGTACAGGAGCGAGGCGGGGGAGCCGGCCAGCAGACGGACCCTTCTCCTCAGCGCCTCCCCGAACTCCAACTCCCCTTTCATGGCCATCTCCGTTATCCTGGCGACCTCGTCCTCGACGCCGGCGAGCTCGGCGAGGACGTCTATGGTCTCACCGTCCACCAACGTACCGTCGAAGTCCATTATCACCAGTCTGCTATCCTCGGCCATTCGTGGGCACCCACGCCCGAGCCGAGCCCGTACTCGACCTCTTGAAACTCCTCCCTGAGCTCCGCCACGTCCTCCCTGACGGCCTCGAGGCTCCTCCTCTCCAGCACCACGTCGGCTATGAGCTCGGCCACAAACTCCATCTCGGACGGACCCATACCCAACCTCGTGAGTTCCTGGGTACCTAGCCTGATCCCGCTGGGATCGTCGGACTCGGATTCATCGTCCCACGGGAGGAGGTTCTTGTTGCAGATTATGTTGGCCTTCTCGAGCCGCTCCGATACCCTCGCCCCTCCACCGTGTTTCCTGACGTCGACGGCCACCTGGTGGGACCTCGTGAAGCCCTTGTGCGGGCATAGGACCTCGAGTCCCTCCTCGTACAGGGCCTCACCCAACTTCCGGGCGTTCTCGACGGTGGCCTTCGCGTACTCTTCCCCGTGGATCATGAACTCGGCCAACGCGACGGCGAGGCCCGCCACGTGGTGCAGGTGATGGTTGCTCACGAGGCCCGGGAACACCGCCTCGTCCACGGCATCCGCCAGCTCCTTCCCGCACAGGATTATGCCGCCCTGAGGACCGGGGAGCGTCTTGTGCGTGCTGCCTGTGAGGACGTCGGCCCCTTCCCTCAGCGGATCCTGGAACGTACCTCCGGCGATCAGACCGAGGACGTGGGCTCCGTCGTAGATGACCTTACCGTCGTAGGTTTTCACGGCGTCCGATATCTCGGCCACGGGATGCGGGAACAGGAACAGGCTGGCCCCTAGGATCACCACCTCGGGCTCCTCGGTCTCGATGAGTTTCAGGGCCTCGTCGACGTCTATCTCCATCTCCTCGGCGTCGAAGGGAAGGGTCAGGACTTCGAGGCCTCTGACGCCGGGGGCGCTTATCTCCCTGTGGCTTATGTGACCCCCGTCCGATATCCTGAGGGCCGCCACCTTGTCGCCCGGCTCCGTCAACGCCGTCAGCGCGGCGAGGTTGGCGACGACGCCCGAGGTGGGCTGGACGTTGGCGTGTTCCGCGTCGAACAACTCCTTGGCGAGTTCGACGCAGGTGATCTCTATCTCATCTATGTACTCGCAACCCTCGTAGAGTCTCTCGTGGGGGGCGCCTTCGGCGTACCTGTGGGCGAAGTCCGTGGGTAGCATGTCCCTGACGGCGGGGCTGGTCACGTTCTCACTCGCTATCATCGGGAGACACCTGGACATCCACCTGTGATGCTCTTCGACGGCCTTTTTGACGTCTCGGAGGGCCTTCTCGGGGTCCATCCCGACGACACACCCCAAGGGGTGGGAGGGTGTTTGAAAGGGAAGGCTCTGGCCGAAGCCGTCACGAAAGGTGTCCTGACGCACGTGAGGGTCGAGGTGGATGAGGGGTCGGGCCTTTCGGTGGATGTCTCCACCCCGGGCTCGGAGAAGATCCGAGATATAGTTCGCCGGTTGCTGTACCCACTGTCCGGCAGGTTCCACGTCGAGGTTAAGATCGAGAACGCCAGGTACGACCCGGAGCTAGCGCCCGACAAGTTCGTGGCAACGGGAACGTTCACGGCCGTCGGTAAAGCGGCCATGGACGCGTTCTTTCCGGGGCGAGGAACCGAGGCCGTTAACAAGGCCCTACTTAGGGTGCCTCTTACCTCGGAGGAAGCCTTCCGGGGAGAACCCTTTCACGAGGTGTACGATCCCAGGGAAAAGAGGTGGATCCCCGCCCGTCCGGGCATGATGTGTAGGACAGTGGACGGTATGATATGCGCGATCACCGACGACGCGACGGGTATGGCCCCTCCCGAAGCCGCCGAGAAGGATGCTCGTTTGGCCATGGCCCTGTGCGATGCCCTGTTCGACATGCTGTTGGCCGAAGAACCGCCCACGTTGAGGGGTGAGACGCGTTGAGCGACGTCGAGAGGGAGGGCGTGCTCACGGTGGCGAGGTTGATGGCCGTCGCCGCCAGGACCGCGCCCAAGACCCGTGGTATAGACGATATCGTCGTCGAGGTGATCGAAGACGAGGAGACGTTGAAGGAGATAGCGGACAAGATGGACGAGATAGCGGAGGAGAAAGGTGCCCCGTTCTTCTCAAGGGACGCGGATTGCCTGAGGAGGTCGGAAGCGCTGGTATTGATCGGTGTGAAATCCAGCGGACCCTGCGGTCTGAACTGCGGGATGTGCGGGGCCGACTGCGAGACCATCGAGGAGAGAACGTCCGACGTCGAGTTCGCCGGTCCGCTGTGCGGGTTCAAGTTGATCGACTTGGGGATAGCGTTGGGGTCCGCGGCGAAGGTGGCGAGCGATCACGTGGTGGACAACAGGTTGATGTACACGATCGGTGTGGCGGCCAGGGCGCTGGGCGTCGTCGATGCGGACGTGGTGATAGGGGTGCCGCTCTCCGCCACGGGTAAGAATATATACTTCGACAGGGAGTCATAACCTCTCGGTCGGGGGATAACCGACCATGGCGCGCAACCCGCGGCGCCGTGGTAGAGACGGTTGGAAGCAGACGAAAGCTCGAGGCAAGCAGTCCTTCGTGACGTGCGAGTGCTGCGGTGCCAAGATCCCGAGGCACAAGGCCATACCTTGGACCCAAGGGTTCCGGATAACCGATCCTATAGTGAGGCAAGCGGTGGACGACAAGTACGTACACACGTTCTCCAGGAAGGTGTACTACTGCCCGAAGTGCGCCAGGTTCCTGGGTATCCGAAAGCCGAAGCGGAGGGGCTGACGCCCCTCCCGCCGTCAAACCCGCTAATTGTAACGGTTATCATAACGAAGCTCCGTGAGGCTATCCCCTAACGTGATTTCGGTCTTCTCTTCATAAACCCCTTAACCGAGGAGGCGACGAGCCGACACGCTTCACGTTCACCAGATGCGGATCTGGGGGATTGAACGATAGGTCTTCACCTGATACTCGGCGGTGGTTCCGTGAGTCACGTGGTGGCGGATGCCCTCAGGGAGCGGAACGAGGACGTGATAATAGTCGAGAGCAAGGAAGAGCGAGCCGAAGTGCTACGCGAGCAGGGATTCAACGTCGTGGTAGGGGATGTGACGAGCGAGGAGGTTCTCTCCGAAGCCGGCGTCGAGAAGGCCATAATGGCGTACGTCCTGACCCTCGACGATGACGTGAACGCCGCGGCCGTCCGCGCCATACGCTCCCTGAACCCCACCGCGTACGTGATAGCCCGCGTGTCGGACGAGGAACGTGTGGATGAAATGCACGAGCTCGGGGCGGACGAGGTCCTATCCCCGAACCAACTCCTGGTCGAGAAACTGCTCTACAACATCGAGACCGTCGAGGTGAGAAGGAAGATCCACGAACTGTTCAACGTCCTGAGGGACCTCGAGACCCTCGCGATCGTCCCTCACGACAACCCCGATCCGGACGCCATAGCCAGCGCCCTCGCCCTGGCGGAGCTCGCCTCTCACCTAGGCGTCAACGCCGAGATCGTGTACGGGGGTGAGATAGGTCACCAGGAGAACAAGGCCATGGTGAACCTGCTGGACATCGAGATGGAGAAGGTCTCCTCGGTGGATCTCGACTCGTACGACGGGTTCGCCGTCGTGGACACGCCCGTCCTCCCGAAACACCTGGAGGGCAGGGAGGAAGACGTGGTGGCGGTGTTCGACCACCACGAGTCGTCGGACGTCATGGACAACAACGGCAAGATCAGCGCCCTCGAGGTCGCCGACTTCACGGATCACAGACCCGACGTCGGATCAACCTCCACCATAATGACGCAGTACGCCAAGCTCGTGGACGATTTCGAACTGTCCAGGAAGACCGCCACCGCGTTACTCTACGGGATCCGTACCGATACCATGAACTTCACCAGGAACGCATCGCCCGACGACCTCAAAGCCGCCGCTTACCTTTACCCCAGGGCCGATCACGAGGTGCTCGCGAAGATAGAATCGCCCGACATCTCGCCCGAGACCCTGGACGTCCTAGGGGAGGCCATCAGAAACAGGACCGTCATCAGGAGCTACCTGTTCTCCAACGCGGGATACGTCAAGAACGCGGACGCCCTTCCCCAGGCCGCGGATTACCTGCTGAACCTGGAGGGCGTCAACACGGCCATAGTCTTCGGGATAGTGGACGGGAAGATCAAGATCTCGGCCAGGACCGAGGACATCCGCGTCAACGTGGGCGAGATAATGAAGGAGGCCTTCGGGGACGTCGGCTCCGCCGGTGGCCACTCGAAGGCCGCGGCGGCCGAGATCCCGCTCGGCATATTCAGGGACGTGGAGGACGAGATCGTCCTGGACCTCGTGGAGGACGCCGTCAAGAAGAGGCTGTTCAAGGTGCTGGGCATAGAAGAAAAGGACTGATCACTCCACGGTCACGCTCTTCGCCAGGTTCCTCGGGTAATCCGGGTCTATCCCCCTGGCCACGCTCATGTAGTACGCCAGCACCTGCAGCGGTACCGTGTACACTATCGGGGAGAACTCCTCCGTTATCGAGGGCACCCTGATCACGTGGTCCGAGTGCTCTTCAACGATATCATCGCTTTCGTCCGCCACCGAGATCACCGTGGCACCTCTCGCCTTCACCTCCTCGACGTTGGCCAGCATCTTCTCGTACACACCACCGGGCTGAACCACTGCCACCACCGGGACCCCTTCCTCTATCAGGGCGAGCGGTCCGTGTTTCAACTCACCCGCCGGGTACGCCTCCGCGTGCTGATACGTGATCTCCTTCAGCTTCAAGGCACCCTCCATCGCCGTGGGGTACCCCGGCCCCCTGCCGATGAAGAACCAGTTGGGTCTTTCCTTGTACCTGCCGCCCATAACGGCCAGCTCCCGCTCCATCTCCCAAGACAATATCCTCTCCAGCTTCTCAGGGACGCTCTCCAACTCCCTCAGGTACTCCTCCGCCTCCGAGTCCGTTATCTCTCCCATGTGTCGACCCAGCTCCACGGCTAACAGGTACAGTGCGGCCAGTTGGGCCGTGTAGGTCTTCGTCGCCGCCACGGCCTTCTCGAACCCGGCGTGCGTGTAGATCACGTGATCTACCTCCCTCGTTATCGTGCTCCCCACGACGTTGGTCAAGGCTATGGTCGTGGCCCCTCTCTCCTTGGCCTCCCTGACCGCGGCCAAGGTGTCGGCGGTCTCGCCCGACTGGGATATCGCCAGCACCAACGTGTCCTCATCCACTAGGTTCTTCGTCACGTACCTGAACTCGGATGCTATCTGCACGTCGACGGGAAACCTCGCTATCATCTCCGTCGCGTACTTCCCTCCGAGTCCCGCGTGATAGGATGTGCCGCACGCCACTATGCACAGCCTGGAGTAATCGCCCTTGACGAGTTCCTCCGCCATCTCGAACAGTCTCTCCCGCTCCAAGGTCAAGGTTTTAGCGACGGCCTCGGGCTGCTCGTGGATCTCCTTGAGCATGAAGTGGGGGTAACCTCCCCTCTCGAGCTTGTGCGGGTCTTCCTCGACCACCTGGACCTCCTTGGATCCGGTCACGTCCTCGAGGGTGTTCGCGTCGAGGATCTTCACCTCCTCCTTCCTCACTACGACTATCTCCCCGTCGTCTATCGGGATCACCCTGTTCGTCTCGGGTAGTATCGCTGGAATGTCCGAAGCGAGGAAGTTCTCGCCATCGCCCAGACCGACCACCAAGGGGCTCTCCTTCCTCGCGGCTAGGATAACGTCGGGCTCGTCCACGCAAATGGCGGCCACGGCGTAGGAACCTTCAAGCTTCCTTACGGCCTCCACGAAGGCCTCGAAGAAGGACTTACCCTCCTTCATCCCCTCCTCGATCAGGTGCGGGACGACCTCGGTGTCCGTATCGGAAACGAACCTGTGCCCCTTCGACTCCAGCTCTTCCCTGAGTTCCATGAAATTCTCTATTATCCCGTTGTGGACGACCGCTATCCTCTCCTCGCAGTCCACGTGAGGGTGAGCGTTCACCTCGTTCGGGTCCCCGTGCGTGGCCCACCTCGTGTGACCGATCCCGATCTTGCCGGGTAGGCTTCTGAGCTTCCTCTGCAGCTCCGTCGGCTCGCCTCCTTCCGTGAGCTTTCCGGCGTCTTTGGCCACGTACAGCTTACCCTCGTGGATCGTGGCCACACCGGCCGAGTCGTAGCCTCGGTACTCCAGCCTAACCAGGGCGTCCACGATTATGGGGGCCGCGTCCCTATCCCCCACGTAGCCTACTATCCCACACATCCGGATCCCTCCCGGAGAGGATGGATTTTTAACTGTTCGAAAGGATACGAACGACGTCCACTAGGACATCCACAGCGATCGCGAGCTCATCAACGGGAACGAACTCCTCATCCGTGTGGGCCACGTCGATGGATCCCGGACCGAACACGACGACATCCTTCCCGCCCAGGTGACGGATGTAGCCGGCGTCCGTACTGGCGGGCCAAGTCACCGGATCGGCGTTCAGTCCCCTCCGCTCGAGCGCTTCCCGTAGGGCCTTGACCACCGGCTCGTTCCCCTCCAGCACGAAGGGAGGCGCGCCCGCCCTCACCTCGACACGATCGCACCATCGGGACAAAAACCGCTCGACCTCATCCGGGTCCACCCTAGTGTTCAACCTCATGTCCAACAGCGCCTCCAACTCACCAGGGGTCACGTTGGACGCGGGACCCTCCGCCACGACCCTCGTGGGCGCGAACGTGGGATGACCGAGGTCGTCCTCCCTACCCTCGAACAGTCCCTCCAACCGGTGAAGCAACCGGCAAAACTCCCTGACAACATCGTCCACGACCGTCGAAGCGTGGGCTTCTTCGCCTTCCAACCTCACCTCGACCTCCACCCTGGACTTATGCCCTATCACCGGTCTGAGCGACGTGGGTTCACCGTTGATGACCTGATCGGCCTTCATCTCCCCCTCCTCCAGTACCCTCCGAATCCCAGCGGAGTCAGTCTCCTCCCTGACCACCCCTATGACCTCCAGGGACTCGTCCGTGAGGGCCGCGACCTCCACGTACACGGCCAGGTTCGCCTTGGCGTCGCAGGAACCCCTACCGAACAGCTTTCCATCCTCCAGCCTGGGCTCGAAAGCCTCCTTCATGTCTCCGGCGGGGACCGTGTCCATATGAGAGGTCAAGCAGACGACAGGATCCTCGCCACGCCTTGCGATCACGTTCCCCAAGTCGTCGACGTGAACCTCCATTCCCACACTCTCCAAATCACGGGCCAGGGTTTCCGCCATCTCCTCCTCTTCACCACTGACACTTGGTATAGACACGTACTTCATCAGCCGCTCTACAACACGTTTAACCTTTGAGTTCACGAATCCTCTCCCTCACAATCTCACTTACCATCCTACCATCGGCTCTCCCTCTGAGCACCTCCATTATCTCACCCATTAACTTACCCATAACAGCTTCACCCTTCTCCTTGACCTCATCCTCGTACCTAGATATCACCTCGTCCACGACTTCCCTCACCTCGTCCTCGGACGCCAACGTGATGCCCAGTTCCTCCGCCAACTCCTCCGGATCCGCCTCAGGGTCCGCGGCGAGAGCCCCGAGGAGCTCCTCTATCCCCGACTTCGCGATCCTACCCCTCGAATACATCCTCAGGACCGCCTTCACGTGGTCCACCGTGATGTTCTCCACCGGGTAACCGTCCTTCCTCAACCTCGGTATCACGTTGACGAACGTCGTGGCGGCCACCTTAGGCTCCACCTCGACCTCGCTCAGCACCTCCATCAATTCATCGACGACATCGTGTTCGAACACCTGCTCCACCAGATCCTCCGGCAGACCGTACTCCTCGAGGAGCTTCTCCCTGAGCTCCCATGGAGCCTCGGGAAGCCCTTCCTCGATCTCCTTCACGAGACCCTCGTCGACGACGACCGGTGGGATATCGGTCTCGGGGTACATCCTGGCGGCACCCGGCCTCGGCCTCATGTACTCGGTGGTGCCGTCCTCCCTCGCCCTCCTCGTCTCGGCCGGGACGCCCTCGAACGCCATCAAGACCCTCTCTTTCACGGCCTCCATGGCCGATAGAACCCTGTCCCTGGGCCCGGCTATCAGGACGAACCCGTCACCCTCGCGGCATCCCAGCTCCTCCCTCACGCGCTTCACGGTTCCCTCGTCGATACCGTACCCCGGGAGCTCGTCCGAGTGGAAGAGCCCCGACACACCGCGTCTCCTGGCGTAGTCGGCGAGTTCCGTGCCGAACCTCCTACCCGGGCACAGCTCCCAGCCTAGCAGACCTTCGAACCCCGGTAGCCTCAAACCGTACACCACACCGTCCCTCTCCAGCTCCCGCCGCACAACCTCGCTCTCCGTTTCCTCGAACAGATGGGTGACGTCCACGGGCTCCCTCTCCGCGACCTCCTCGGGATCCACGCCCCTACGCTCCAATTCCTCCTTCAGACGCAGCAAGTTAGCCTGCCTGAGGGCCTCGTACTTCACGACCTTCGGGATGAGGTTAAGGTCCTGCACGCCCTTGATCTCCTGGACGGCCCCACCCTCTATCGAGACGTTGACGTCCTGCCTCACGGTTCCGATACCGGACTTCGCGACGCCGAGGGCCTTGATGACCTCGCCTATGGCCTCCGCCGCCTCCCTCGCCTGCTCCGGCGTCCTGATATCGGGCTCCGTCGAGACCTCGATCAACGGTATCCCGAGCCTGTCGAGGGAGTAGTCGACTTCCAGCTCGTGGTCCCGACCCGAGACCTTTCTGGCGGCGTCCTCCTCCAGACACACCGTGGAGATCCTCACCGGGCCCTCGCTCGTCGGGACCTCGCCTCCGAGCCCCACCAGCATCGTCCTTTGGAAACCGGTGGTGTTAGAACCGTCGATCACCATCTTCCTCATCACGTGGATCTCGTCGACGACGGATCCCCCTAGCATCAGGGTCACGGCGATCGCGGCCTCTATCGCCTCCCTGGACGGGGCGTGAGGGGGTTCCTCGTCCGCCTCGACCAGGCAGCAGAACGAGCCGTCGGCCAGGTAGTAGAACGTCCTGTCCCGCTTGAACTCCTCCAGAGCCGCCGGGTCGAACTCACCCAGCTCGCTCTGGACGGGCCGGAGCTTCCTCCTTATCCTCGGTTCCTCCGGGATCTCGTCCGACAGCTCAGCTTCGCACCTACAGAACAACTTCCTGCTCGTGTCTAACTGCCTGTGAACCTCGAGACCGACCTTGAGACCCAACTCCTCCGGGTCGAAGTCCTCCTCGGTGAGGGGTTCCACGATCTTGACCCCCGCCGTGGCCCCGTTCGAGACCAGGTTCGGCACGGGTTACGTCGTCCACGATCGAAGACGCGTCCTTAAGGTGATACTCCCCGGGACCGACGACAGACCCGAACTCCCGGTGAGGTATCACCCTGCGGCTGAGGACCTTGAGAGGTACATGAAGGGAGAACCCGTGGACTTCTCGGAGTACAGCGTCCGGATACCCGCGTCCGGGATCGTCGAACGGGTCTTACGTTACGTGAAACAAATACCGTACGGTGACACGACGACTTACGGGGAAGTGGCCGAGGCCCTCGGCACGCACCCAAGGATCGTCGGGCTCGCCCTCTCACGGAACGAAACCCCGGTACTCATACCCTGTCACAGGGTGGTCTCCAAGGAAGGGCTCGGGGGATTCCGTTGGGGGAAGGAGTGGAAGAGGAGGCTGTTGAAGTTAGAACGTTCCACCCTTGGACGGTGATCCTGGACAGGAGAGGTATGGAGTACGACGGCTCACAGCTACGTAGGGCGTTCATACACGAGCGGTACGGGGTGCAGGGGAAGGCGATCCTCGTGGTCCGGGGTCCCATGAACGTTAGCCCTGAAAATACCGTCGACACCGAGGACATAGGCTCCCGGATCAAAGGAGACGACGTGCTCCACATCCTCGTGGACGATCCCACCGTGGTGGACCCCATCGCGGTCGGTCTTCAACAGAGGCTGCTCGTATCCGTGACCAAGGAGATCCTCGAAAGCGCCACGGGGAAGACCCTCAGGAGGGAGGGCGACGACCTGTTCTTCGACGACCGTAAGCTCACGGTGTCCGTGTTCAAACCCGCGGGCCCCGGGTCCCTGATACACCTAGGGATCAACGTGACCACCGAAGGCGTCCCCGTGGAGGCTTCCTCACTCCGCGACTTGGGCTACAGGGGAGACCCCCTCAACCTGGGCTACCGCGTGGCCCGATCCTTCGCCTCCGAGATGGAGGCGCTGGTTCTCGACGCCACCAAGATGAGGTGGTGATCCACCTTGTCGGACGACGTGGTGAAGGTCCGGATCGTGACCCCGGACAGGGAGATCGAGGCTGAGGTTCCGTACCAGGATGGAATGGTACTCCTGGACGCCCTCAGGTACGTGCGCGAGGAGATCGAGCCTGATCTCACGTTCATGTACTCGTGTAGGAACGCCCAGTGCGGAACCTGCGCCGTCATGGTCGACGGCAAACCCGCGCTGGCCTGCGACACGCCCCTGAAGCCCGGCGACGAGATCACCGTGGAGCCGCTTAAACACGTCCCCGTCGTCGAGGACCTGATGGTGGACTGGACGTACGTCACCGAACACCTCCGCAGGCTCGCGCCCGTGGCGCACCTCGACTGGTTCAGAAGGAGGGACCCCGAAGAAGCCGAGGTACTCCACGAGCTAAGGTCGTGCATCGAATGCCTTTGCTGCGTCGCGGCGTGTCCCGTGATATCCGCCCGAGAAGGTGTGAACCCGGGACCGACCGTGCTCAGGAAGCTGGCCGAGGAATCCATCAAGGCCGGGGATACCTTCACCCCCGACAGGGGAACCGTCTACGGGTGTACGTGCTGCCACACCTGCGAGGAGGTTTGCCCCAAGGACATCGAGATCCCGGGCAAAGCCGTCGAGACCGTCAGGGCCAGGCTCAGGGAGGAGGGTAGAGGTCCCCTCGATCCGCACGATGAGGTCGGGAAACTCGCCGTCGAGACGGGCAGGTCCGTTACCTACGAGGGAGAATCGTTCCTGGAGAGGTACTCGGGGACGCACGGGGAGGGAGACCTCAGGGTGATGTTCTTCACCGGATGCCTCGTCGACTACAGGCTACCACACGTGGGGGAGGCGCTGGTAAGGATAGCCGAGGAGCTGGGGTTCGAGCTCGTCGTACCGGAATCCCAGGTCTGTTGCGGTTCCCCCCTGTTCAGGACGGGACAGCGGGACAGGGCCGAAAAACTCGCCTTCAGGAACCTCGAAGCGTTCAACGAGGCGGATCCCGACGTGGTGGTGACCCTGTGCGCGGGCTGCGGGGCCACGCTGAAGAACGACTACCCGGAGGTCCTAGGCGAGAGGTTCGAGTGGGAGGTCATGGACGTGACGGAGCTCCTCGTCCACGAGCTGAAGGTGACCGAAGAGCCCCTGGAGTACCCTGGCGAGATCAAAGTCACCTATCACGACCCGTGCCACCTCAAGAGGGCCCAAGGGGTCTGGAAGGAGCCCAGGAGGATCCTGAAGGCCGTGAGGGGCGTCGAGTTCGTCGAAATGAAAGAACCAGACCGATGCTGTGGCGCGGGCGGCGGCGTCAGGTCCGGCATGCGCGACCTGGCCAGGCTCATGGCCGACGTGAAGGCCGGCATGGTGGAGGAACTGGGCGTAGACGTGCTGACGACGGTATGCCCGTTCTGCGAGTACAACCTGAGGGAGGCCGTGGACCGTAGGGATCTGGACGTCGAGGTTCCGAACCTGACCGAGATAGTGGCCCGGGCCCTTCAACCCCACGCCCGCGGGTAGGTGCCCGGCTCCATGAGCACCCTCTTCGTGTCCACCATTATGCCCCTATCCGCCCGCAACATGTCCCTCCAGGACGCCTTCGCCACGCCCAGTGCCACCGCTTCACCCTTCAACGTGAACATGGCCACGAGGTCCCCGGGCTGGATCCCCTTCTCGACGCGCACTATACCGGGCGCCGCCAGATCCGCGCCGTGACATATCGCGTCCACGGCGGTGTCACGGATCTCTATCCTGGGTAGGTGAGACAACCCCTCCTCCATCGGCCTGATCACGTGCCTGAGCGGCTCCTCCCACCCTTCCTCCTTCCAGAACTCGTACGCGTCCTTCACGTCGTGCAGCGTCACCGCGTTCTCCTCGGAGAACGGTCCCGTCTTCGTCCTCCTCAGCTCCGCCATGTGAGCCCCAACTCCCAACGCCTCGCCTATGTCGTGGCACAGCTTACGGATGTAGGTACCGGCCTGGCAACCCACACGCATCAGGACGTCTCTACCGTCCCTCTCGATGATGTCGATGTAGTAGATCTTCTTCGGCCTGACCCTCCTCTTGACCGCCGACCTCAACGGGGGCCTCTGCAGGATCGTACCCTCGAACTCCTTGACCACGCGCTCCAACTCCTCGTCGTCCACATCCCCGTGGAGGTGCATGATGGTCACGTACTCCTTACCCGCCGGCAGCAGCGTCTGGATGATCTTGGTCGCGTCCTCCAGGGCGACCGGCAGCACACCCGTGACCTTCGGGTCGAGGGTACCGCCGTGACCGGCCTTCCTGAGCCCTAGGATCTCCTTAACCCACGCCACGACCTCGTGCGACGTGGGACCGGCCGGCTTGTCCAGGTTGATGACTCCCTTCCTGATGTACTCCTCTATCGGACGCTCCTCCGGGGGGCAACCGTACCTGGGATCCGTCTCCACGTCCTCCACCTTGGTCACCATCTCCCGTTCCCTCTCGAAGGGGAGCCTCCTCTCCCCTTTCTCTCCCAAATCGACACCCCGACGCCCTCCCGCGGGTGATCGCGGTTAAAAAGACGAGGGAGGGAGTCCGACCTTGATCGTCCTCGTGAACGACGTGAAAGCGTACAGGCGGGAGTTAACGGGCTTGGTCAGGGAGGGAGACGTGGTCGTGGAGATAGGGCCCCACAGGGGCGCCGCGACGCGGATGGTGTTGAGGAAGGAGCCCGAACTCGTCGTCACGGTCGACTACGGCGAAGACGCCGCCGAAGCGATGAGAGAGCTGGAAAGGGAACACGACAACCTGGTACACGTCGAGGGGGACGCTAGGGATTACGAGACCCTCGAGAACGTCCTATCGGTCACGGAAGGCGGGTGTGACGTCCTAGCGATCGACATGGGTGGAGGGGCGTTCCCGGACACCGTCTTCAAGGTGTTCTACACGTGGGGAGTCACCCTGAGGCCCAGGGACTCCATCGTGAGGAACGCGGGACTGTGCGAGTTCGTGCAGAAAGTGACCCTGATCGACGGCGTACGCGTGAGGGCCGACTCGGGCTTCCTGAGCGATGCATCCCCACCCGGTATCCCGGGAAGGATCAAGGAAAAACTCGAGGAATTCGACATGTGGCGGGACCGTTCGTTACGCGAGGACTAACGATTCGCATAACGGCGGCGGGCACGCCGAGGGGTGGACCCGGCCCCTCGGGGCCCGGACCCACCGGGCCGACCTCCCCCCGGTTACCCTCCGAGCGGCCCGAGTCCGGGGTGGGCTGCTCCCTCTCGGGCCTGACCCGGTGCCCCGGCAAAGGCGGTGGCACGCCGCCTTCCGGCGGCGGCCCCGCCACCTCGGGCCCCCGGAGGACCGGTGGTTCCTCGGTCGGCCCGGCGGGCGGGACACCCGAGGGGTACCGGGCCGCCCCCTCGGCTTCGGCCCCCGCGTAAGGCGGGTTTCGGGTTACAGCGGACCGCCAGCCCGCCGGCCTAGCCCGCCGCCATCGACGACGACGCCCACCACGTACTTAACCTTTTGACCTCTCCGCGACGGCCCGCGCCACGTACACGTAAGCCTCCGCGTCCCCCAACGGGGTCTCCACCACCTCCACCCTCCTATCGTACAGGGCCGGATACCCCTCGTACCTATCTATGACGGACAACTCCTCCCCGCTCAACCCCAACAAAAGCGCGCCCTTCACCACCCCGTCCTCCTCCGGCACCACCGTGTTGTACCTCCCGGCCACGCTCTCCAACGCGAGACGATAACCCCTCAACACCGCGGGGTACAGGATTTTAGGAACCCTACCGAGGACGCTCGCCACGGTCACCGGATCCGTCAAAGTCCCGTACACGAACACCCTCTCCCCGGGCAAACCCTCGCCCGGCTCATCGTCCAACCCACACACGAGCACGTGATCATCCCTCTCCTCCACCCTGTACCCGATCACCGCCTCCCTCTCCTCCTCTTCGTCCCTGTCCGGCAGGAACATCCAACGCCCACCCTTACCCAAGTACACGTACGGCAAACGCCCGCTCCCCTTTCACCACGGGGGAACACCGTTGGCGAGCTTCAAGCGCATATGGATCAGGATCCCGGGGACGAAAACCTGCGCCGCGTTCTGGAGCGCCCTCGTACCGACCGCCTACGCGATACAACCCTGGACCATCATACCGATCCTAACGTCCTTGACGTTCTCCGGCGTCCTGATCGCGTTAGATAAAATCTTAGGAGCCGACACGCCACCCAACAGGTGGATGTTCCTCACCCTCCTTCACACCCTCCTCCCCGCCCTCGGCGCCCTGGCCGGCCCCACCGCCTGGTGCGTAACCTACGGCACCGCCTCCCTACTCACGACGCTAGGCGTCCTAGGCACCACCCGAATGTCCAAACTCAAGATCGCCGTCCTCGCCACCTTCCTCCCCCTCAACGGCATGGCCTGGACCGTACCGTGGATAGGACCCCCATCCTGGTACGTCCCAGCCCTGATAGCAGGCACATCCCTCCTCATAGGGATCCTCACCATAGTAACCCTGGACTCCATCTCCACACCCGGCCTAGGGGTACCAGCCACCCAAGCCATCGAAGACTTCCTCTGCTTCAAATCCGGGAGGGAATCCGCACTCGACGAGATCTTCTCCAACCTGAAAACCGTCAGAACCGTGAAGGTACCCGTCAGAGTAGTCGCCTTCAAACGGGAAAGAGACGGCCGGATCGTAGGGGCCTTCGTCATCCCCTGGGTGCACCCCGGACCCCTGGGACACGTGGGAGGAGGCGACCTACCCGGCATGATCGTGAAGAAACTCAAGGAAAAAGGCGTGACCGCGCTCGTCTTCCACTCCACCACGACCCACGACTACAACCCCGCCACCAGGGAAGACGCCCTGAAGGTGGTCGACAAGGTGCTGGAACTCGTGAAGAAAGCCGAAGAAACCGACGAAGGCTACGGACGATCGTCGACCGTCGAAAAGGGAAGATCCACCGACACACGCGTACAGGTGATAGGGGACGTACCCATAGTAGTCCTCTCCAAGTACCCGGAACCCAGCGACGACATAGACGTCGGGGTCGGCATGCAGATAGAAAGAGAGATAAACGGATGGGTTATAGACGCGCATAATTCTTTTGGAGATCCCGACAAAGGAAGGGTATACCCCCTGACAAAAGACCACTGGAAACTGTATAAAGACGCGATAAAATGCATAGAGTCAGTCAGCTGCTCTGAAAAATATTACATAAACGTAGGATTCAGTAACGATGAAATCGACGTTTCCGGAGTAGGCAAAGGAGGCGTCTCAGTGGCGTACTTTAAGGTCGGAGTAGGGGACTTTTGCTACGTAGTATATGATGCGAACAACATAGAAAAACGCGTTAGAGAATACATAGAAAAGGAAATATCAAAGGAATTCGGATGTGACGTAATAGTATGTACCACTGACTCCCACGAAGTTAACATTAGAGGCTACAATCCACTTGGATGGAAGATATCAAAAAACGAATTGAAAAAGTTGGGAGAAACCACTAAAGATGTCGTTAAGAAGGCCATGGAAAGCGTCGAAAAATGCAAGGCCATATTCGTTGAAGACTTCATAAATATAAAGGTAACAGGGCCTGGCAGCTATCAGGTATTATCTTATGTAACAGACGCTATATGGGAAATAACAAGGAAGACTCTACCATTAACCTTCGCGTGTGTTATATTTATATCAGCGGCAATAGGGGTAGCTTCGGGGATGTAAAGTTGAGTGGAAAAGTATATATGTCAATATTTGGAGTCGGTCTTGGACACGTGTATAGAAGTATTGGAATTGCCAGGGAATTAACGGATATAGGAGTTGATTTAGTATTCAGTAGCTTCGGCCTACCGAAATATATAATTATGAACGAATTCCCGGACAAAAAAGTGTACGAATCTCCAAAATTTAAAATTTTCGAAGAATCCGGAACTATTAACATAAGGAAGGTCATTAAGAACTCCTTTGACATGTTAATTAAGTTTTATGCGGGAATAGAAGTGGATAAAAGAATATTCAGAGAATCTGGGTATAACGTTACCGTTTCCGATTGTCAAATACAGTCGATTATATCATCCAACAAGCTGAATATCCCTAACGTTTTCATCACTAATATGTTGTTGTTTCCTAAAATTAATTATGCACTACGAATTTTCAATTCCATGTATAAGTACGTACTATCCCTTACGGACTGTGTTATCATCCCTGACGTTAAAGATGATACATACGTTTTACCGGATCATGATAATTACAATATAATATGGGTAGGACCTATTCTTAAGAAGAGAATTAATGAAATTCCAAGCGATGACTATATAATTGAAAAATATGGACTACCCGATGATAAGGATATAGTTTTGGTAACCACCGGAGGCTCAAAATTGATGGTTAGGGATATAGTATCTTTGGTAGTTGACATAGTAAGTAACAGCTTTGGGAAAGATCTGTTCCCAGTAGTGGTTACTAAGCACAATATTCCCGTGGAATATGGGATAAAATTCGATTATGTTCATGACTTAATAGAATTAATAAAAGTATCAAAGCTGGTCATATCACATGCTGGACATACGACTATATCCGAATGTATGTGTTTGAGAAAACCCATGGTTGTTATTCCTATTCCTGACCATCCAGAGCAGCAAGTTAACGCCGAAAGAGTTGAAAATAGGGGCATAGGTGTGCGATTAGACCCGGAGAATATTAATTATGTTAGCATGAAAAACGCGATAGAAAAAGCGATGAATATAAATGTACCACACTACAAGCTCGCCGACGGGAAGGGGGCATACAGAGCTGCAAAAATTATTGAGAAGATGTTGTGAAGAAAGGGAGATAGGAAGGCAGATAATACATATGACGGTGGGATTATCGTTCCTAATACCGTTGCACTTGTTCGGCATAATAGGATTCGAAATATTGATGGGGATACTATCAGTACTTGGCTTAGTAGCGGCGTATGCATTGAAGTGTGGTAGGAACGTCCCTATAGCTTCAGAGTTGGTAGAAAAGTTTGAACGGCCTGAGGAAATGGAGAAACTACCGGGTCAAGGTACGATTTACTTTATTATAGGAGTAATGATAGCTGGAGCTATAACATTGAATGTTAAATGCATGGATATAGTCATAACGGTGCTATCTGTAGGGGACAGTGTGTCGACGATAGTCGGAACGAGGTTCGGGACGACGCGGATACCGTACTCACCCAGGAAGACCGTCGAGGGTAGCCTCTCGGGGTTCGTGGCGGCGAGCCTGGCGTCGGCGCTGATCACCGGCGATCTCGCGGCGTCAACGTTCTGCTCCGCCGTCGGGATGACCGTCGAGAGCCTCCCGACACCGAACGACAACCTGACCATCCCGATAGCCGTCGCCCTGGCCTCGGGATGGTGGTATGGTATCCTGTGACAAGATACCGCCGGTATTGGGCCCCTTACTCATGATCGCCGCGGTGGCGCTGTTCGAATCTGGAGCGAGCCACGTGTACGCCTTCCAGTACCTCCTGGAGGGTAACAGCGTCCCGAAGGTCTCGTTCTTCCTGTTCTTGTTGGGTTTTCAGCTATTCACTTATTGGATAATAAACCAACAATCCGCCAGTAAATCAATAGATCCAGTTAAACTATGCATAATAATATTCATTTTATCCTCGTTGTCAAACAT
>JAADCQ010000039.1 GCA_013154335.1 Methanopyri archaeon | reverse complement strand
AGGAGAAGGCCAAGGTCTCCGTCGTGTGCGGCCACTCCCTCATCCTCGAAGAAATCAACGACCTCATAATAGGACTCCTCTACGACAGCGAGACGCTGCCCGAGGGTATGGCCAGGCTCCTGTTGAAGCAGCTCAGGGAGATCGCCAAGGAGGAGTACGAGAGCGGGGAGTAGCTCCCGCCCCGGACAAATCGTTTCAAAATCCATAACGTTTCGGGGGTGTCGGTTATGTTCCCGGACCCCGAGCGTTTGTCCGGACTCATACCACCCCACATGCTCGAGAGGGGAAGGGTCGTCTGGGAATCCTACTCGGAACCCGTGAAACGGCTCCTGGAACAGAGGAGGATGCCGGATGAGGGTTGGCCCGAGGACCTGATAGCCGCGCTCCTATGGGCGCTGTCCAGGTGGGACACGGACAAGGACCCGCGGGCCGCCAGGATAGGCGAGAGGGAGGCCAGGGTCGTCTCGAGACTCGCCGAGCTGTCCGCCTTCGGGTTCTGTCACGGGATAGGAAGGAGCGGCACCCTAGTCGACCCACAACCCAAGGCCCCGGGCGCCTCGATGATGTACGCGCTCACCAACAGGCTGCTCGAGGATTTCCTATCGAGACTCGGGTACTCCGTGAAGGCGGCCTTCGCCGTCCCGGGCGCCACGGGCCTCGCCATATCCCTGTGCCTCTCCGGACTGGCGGAGGGTAGGGAGGTCATCTACCCGTACGCGGCCCACAAGAGCCCGATAAAAGCGATCAGGCTCGCCGGTTTCGACGTCAGGATCGTCGACACCGAGATCGACGGTGACGAGGTGGTGACCGACCCGGCCGAGGTCGAGGATGCCGTCAGGAAATCGCCGGATCCCGCCGCGATCCTGGCCACGGTCACGTTCTTCCCACCGAGACGCGAGGATCCCCTGCCCGAGATCGCCGAGATCTGTGAGGAGTACGACGTTCCCCTCGTCGTGAACAACGCGTACGGCGTGCAACACGAGCACTACAGGGACGTGATCAACAGGGCCGTGAAAAAGGGTAGGGTGGACGCCATCGTCAGCTCCACGGACAAGAACCTGCTGACGCCCGTGGGAGGGTCCTTCGTATACTCCCCCGACGAAACCGCGTTGGAGGAGGTCTCCAGGGCGTACCCCGGTAGGGCCAGCGCCGTGCCGGTCGTCCACGCGTTGATCTCCCTGCTGAGGCTGGGCATGAACGGGTACAGGGAGTTGATGCGAAGACAAAAGGAGTGCCGGAGGTTACTCGACGAGCTGCTGGAGGACCTGGAGTCGAGGAGGGACGACGTCAGGGTCCTCGACGTCTACAACCCGATAGCCGCGGCGGTGGCGGTGGAGGGTCACGATCCAGTCGATCTCGCCGCCAGGCTCTACGTGAAGAGGGTCACGGGGCCGAGGGGCGTGAGGGCGGACGACCCGTTCGGCACCTCGAGACTCAGAGGGTATCATTCCGACTACGTCACCATCAACGCCGCCATAGGGGCACGACGGGAGGACGTCGAAGAGGCCGTGCGTCGCTTCGAGGAGGTCCTGGAGGGGGGCTGACGCGGGACGGGCGGGATAGGAACGAGCGGTAGCGGTATGGTCGCGCCGGAGGGAGACGAGGTCGTCTGCTGGGTCTGCTGCGTCGAGGGAGTCTGAACCGGAGGTGCCGTCGACGGGAGCGTCACCTTGACGCCTTGAGGCAGCGATTCGGCCTCCTGCGCCTCCTCCGAGGGCGTTCCAACCTTCAGCACCGCGACGAACACGTCCCCCATGTAATGACCCACGTTTTGACCGGTGGGCGACTTGCAAGCGCCCGAATCGCCCAGGAACCCCACCAGCGCCACCAGGGCATCCCCGTACTTACTCTCCAAGGTCACGACCTTCAGGCCGTAAAGTCCCAGCACACCGGCCACCTCCTCACCGTACACGGTCTTCTCGTAGGGCGCCAGTAGCGCGTCCAAGCTGGGGTACGAGGCCACGACCTCGGCCTTACCGTCCCGGGTGACCTCCACGAGCAGGGCGGAGGCCGAGTTGAACAGGCCCGTCTCGGCGTCGGTGAACCTGTTCCCGTACACGACCAGGTAGTACGCGTTCCCCGAATCGTCCTCGTAGACCTCCGTCGCGGACACGAACGTGCACGTGCCCTCGACCTTGGTCAGCGTACCCAGATTCACGACCCTGACGCCGTAGTACGAGTACACCAGCTCCGCCGCCTCCAGCTCGTCGCCGTTCACGTAGAATACCACCCTACCGGCGGGCCCGAAGGCCTTCACCTGGGAACCCGCCACCGTGGTCTGGTGCACCATCTCGCTGAGTTCGTCCCCGGGGACGATCAACGCGGGCATCGCGACCCTCAGGGAGATGTTCCTGAACCCGCCCCACCACGTGGCCTCCGCTTCCGACGCGTCCCTCCAGTAAACCAACCAGGTCCCGTTCTCGTCGAGGGTCCCGGTCGGGAGCGGGTGGATGGGCATCCCCGCGGGTTCCGTTCCCGCGCCCTTCTGGAGGGTGAATTCCTCCACTTTACCGTCCCTGTAGACCAGGGCCACCACGTCGGCCTCGTTCCCGTTCCACACCTCCGTGACGACGTCGGCGGGTGGAGGACCGAGGGTCGGGTAGGCCGCGCCGTCGACCTCCGGTCCTTGTGGGACGCGTACCGTGACCTGCTGTCCGTTCACGGTGATCGTGAAGGACGTGGTGACGTCCAGCGACAGGTCGGGACCGACCCTCACGAGCTTGACGGTACCGTCGTCACCGAAGGCCAGGGTTCCCGACACGTCGTCCTCGGATCCGGCCCGCACGTACGCGAGCTCGCAGAAGAAGCCGCCCCCGGGCAGGCTCACGGGCGGGGAGAGGGCCGGTTCCTCCAGGAAGTAACCGTTCTGCTCTATCACGACGGGTCCCTTGACGGTGAGTTTACCGTCCGAGTACGCCGCGGCGGCCAATTCCACCCTACCGTCCGCCGTGTCCCAGGCCACGACGAGGTCGTTCCCGTACGCGGTGACGGCCGGGGAGTCCGGTCGATACAGGCATGTTTCGTAACCGCTCACAGCCGCCACGTCGGCATCCTTGAAGTCTTTCACGTCGGCGGGCTGGTCCAGGACCCGGAAGGCTTCCACGGTGAGGGAGGACACGGGCGGCGCCAGGACCAAGGCCGCCGCCAGGAGCAACGGTAAAACGCGGATCACGGCGGCACACCCCGGGGTGTCGAGGTGCACTTCTCACGGGTTAGGTTATCGGGGTCGGAGGTGGAGATAGAGGCCAGGGCGGGAGGTGTCGAGGTCGAGCGGAAGTTCGCGATGCTGGTGAGGGAGGGTGAGCTGGTGCTCGACGCCGAGGACGGTGACGCGTTCAGACCCCATGACGAGGTGAAGGTGATCGTGAACGTCGAGGAGCCCGTCGAGGGGGCCCCCACGGAAAGGGTCAAGGCCTTGAAGGTTAGGGAGGTGTCGTACGAGGGGTGAAGGGCGGGGGATGACGAGCGCTCCCGATACGGTTTCCCGCGGAACGGTGACGAGTGCGGGACCCACCCGACCCCTCACCTTCTCAAGCGCTCCCTCAACGCCTCGACGAACTCACCCACCGTGACCTCGAAACCCACGTCGGCCACGGAGTGCGCGTACGCGTCCGGGTCGGGGTTCACCGAGACGACGAAATCCGCGTCAGGGGTCGCCGCGAACACGTCGTAGGATGCCCCCACCAGGAACACGAGGTCCGCCTCCGCCTCGCGCCCCACGTTGATACCGCTGGGTGGGACGCCGGGGAGGAACTTGGAGGCGTGTTTGGTACATACCACCCTCACGTTCAAACCCAACCCCTCGAGCAACCCCTTGAGCTCCCAAACCCTGTCCAGCTGATCTCCCGTCGAGGACGTCACGGCCGGTAGATCGCCCGAGACGTCCCCCAGCACCCCCTTTCCGATCACTATCACGGCATCGTCGTAGGCCTCCAGCGCCCTCTCCAACTCCTCCCAGTCCTCCTCGCGGGGCTCACGGCCCTCGGGATCGAAGGACTCCGGCCTTCCGGTCGTGAGCAGGATGTCCTCCGTCAACACGACGCAATGGATCCTATGCTCTTCGACGCTGGTCTCGGCGGCTTCCTCCACGGTCCCCACGATCTCGTCCACGGAGGAGGGGACGTGCACGCCCAGCTTCCACTCCTCGAGGACCTCGGGGAGTTCGACGGAGCACGTGTAGGATCCCCTCCCGTCCGCGTCGAGACCTATCAGAAGCAGCCCCGGATGGTCACCCTCCTCGGCGAGCAGTTGGGCCGCGACGTACGCCCCCTTGTCCTTGAGGACGGCGACCCCGTACCCTCCAGCCTGCGAGACCCCTATCACGGCACCGACGGCGTCGAACTCCGAGGCCACGGGTAGGACCGTACCGGCGTCGACCCGTCCCTCTTCCAGACCGCGTACGACCTCGTTCATCGGGAACCCGGGCAAGTAAGCGACGATGTCCGGTTCGAGCCTGGATATCGCCCTTAGGACCTCCTCGGACCCCGTCTTCACCCCCTGACCACCCCCAGGGATCTCAGGGCGTTGGACGGGTGCACGCCCGCCTCGATCTCGGTGGCCGCGAGGGCCACGGCGCCCGGGGGAGGGGAGCCGTTCGATACACCGCGTAGGACCCTCTCTATCACCTTCTCCACGTCCTCGTAACCCACCGCCAGCAACACCGCCAGCAACTTGAGGACGCTCTCCCCTCCCCACTTGTTCGAACTCCTTCGGATGACGGACACCACCCAATCCACGTCCACGTCCTCAACCTCGACGGCCTCCCCGGCCCTGTACACCCAAACGCGACCGGTTTCCCTATCCACGACCATGTACGGGTAAACCCGGGGCCCCACGACCAGGGTCCTGTATCCCTCGGGATCCTCAATGGGTTCGAGATCGGCCGGGGGAGAGCCGTCCTCCCCCGGGGGCTCCCGGGATCCCATCAGCAACGTCTCACCCTCCGGGGCACGGGTACCAACGGTAGGAGCGGGATCCCGTTACTGCCCGGCACCTGGGTCTCGGCCGATGCCGAGGATGGGACCACGGCCTCCCCTATCTCGTCGTGTGCGGGGTCCGTTATGTACACCTCCTTGACGCCTTCGACCGAGAACACCTCCTCCAGTCTTTCCTTCACTTCCTGATCGTTCGGGTCGATGTTGTACTCGATCACGTAGATGCGATCGCCCAGGTTCTTGAGGGCGTTGAGGTTCGCCTCGAAGCTGTCGTCGGGGAGCAGGTTCCCGGAACCGTCCGCTATGACGTTCTCCACGACGACCCACCATCCGTACTTCTTGACGAGGTCCTGGAACGTGGGGTCCGAGGCGGCGGCCCCGCAGTTCACGGCCACGATCATCCCGAGCTTCTGGGCGTAGCCCGCGAGCTCTTGGAGGACCTGGTAGGCCTTCTGCTTCAGATCGTCCAGGGTGCCCCCGAACGTGTTCTCGTACCAGTCGAGGTACCATCTGTAGGACCACGCGTCGACGGCGTCGAACATGATCCCCTCGAAACCCATGTCGTGAAACCTCGAGATGACCTGCTCCAGCTCCTGCACGTACCCTTGATCCCAGAACTCGACTGCCGCATCACACTTCCAAACGGGATCCTCGGGACCGAGCAACCCGTTCTGCTTGGCGTAATCGTACAGGTCGGTCTCGTGGTACCCGACGACCATCACGGGTAGGTAAGCGAGGGGGTGCACACCGTAGGACTTCACGGTCTGGACCTCCTGCTGTGTCCAGGGAACGTCGTTGGGACCCGAGTACGGGTCCACGACGAGGTACTGCGGGTGCTTATCCTTGATCACGTTCAGATCAACGTTCTGATAGTACGTGGCGAAGGGCATACCGGCGGTGAGGACCACGAGCGCTATGGCGGCGGTGGTGGTCAAGGGTCTCACCCCGCCGCGTAACCGTCCTCATCGGATAAGCGTTCAACGACGTCGGCTATCTCCCTGCTGTACCACCCTCGTAACACGTACTCCGGGTATATTGGGAGCCTCTCCCTCAGCTCCAACCCTACCTCCTCGGTCAACCTGCGCAACTCCTCGATCTCCGGCCACGGGGCCTCGGGGTTCACGTAATCCTTGGTGACAGGGGAGACACCGCCCCAATCGTTCGCACCCGCGAGAAGGGCCAGCTGACCGGTCTCCCTGTTCAGGTTCGGGGGCACCTGGACGGGCACGTCCCGGAGTACGAACCTGGCCTCCGCCACCGTGTTCAGTAGGTCCGCCGGCGTGGGTTCGGGGTGATCTTCCATCGGGATCCCGGGCTTGGCCCTGAAGTTCTGCACGATCACCTCCTGAACGTGCCCGTACCGCCTGTGAACGTCCGCTATCGCCTTCAGCGTCTCCACGCGCTCCTCCCAAGTCTCGCCTATCCCTATCAGGATACCCGTGGTGAACGGGATCTTGAGCCTACCAGCGTCCTTCAGGACCTTCAACCTCACCTCGGGGTCCTTACCCGGGGACCTCTCGTGCGGACCGCCCTCCTCCCTCAGCCTGTCCGAGAGTATCTCCATCATCAGACCCATGCTGGCGTTCCACCTGCGCAGCCTCCTCATCTCGGACCTCTTCAACACGCCCGGGTTGCTGTGAGGGAGCATCCCGTACTCCTCCACCACCCGCCTGCACAGGTACTCGAGGTACTCCACGGTGCTCGAGAATCCCCTCTCCTCGAGCCACTCCAGGGCCTCGTCGTACCTTTCCTCGGGCCTCTCCCCGAACGTGAACAGGACCTCCTTGCACCCGGCGCGCTTCCCCTCCTCCACGATCTCGAATACCTCCTCGGGCTCCATGAACGGGGATTCAACCTCCTCCGGTTCCCTTCTGAACGTGCAGTACGCGCACTCGTTCCTACACAACCTCGTCAGCGGAACGAACACGTTTTTAGAGAATGACACGGTGTTTCCGAAGCGCTCCCTGGTCATATCGTTCGCTCTCCTCATCCTGTCGAGGAGTTCGTCTCCCCTCACCTCCGGGCCCCCCGTGGAAAAGGAAAACCCTTAACTCGACGTTACACGCCCCGAAAAGGCCCCGGTTCGTACGGTATCGAACCTGGGGGAAGGGTTAACCCGGTTCCCCGTATCCCTCACGGAGGGGGAGAAAATTGCGGTGGAAGGACGTCCCGGTGGAACCCAGCCGCAGGGCCGCCGGGGCCGTGATGAGGTCCGTCGATCCCCTGGCCCCAGACGGGCCCTCCGAGCACGTGCTCAGGGCCGATA
Organism: Methanopyri archaeon; assembly: GCA_013154335.1. Classification (GTDB taxonomy): domain Archaea; phylum JAADCQ01; class Methanopyri; order Methanopyrales; family Methanopyraceae; genus Methanopyrus. Next base: position 4,247 of record JAADCQ010000039.1, on the reverse strand, counting down.
GGGCCGGAACGTTCAGATCCTTCGTGTCCAGGGAAGGGATCAAGCCCGAGTGCCCCTCGGAGGTGTTGCTGAGGAGGATGTTCGCCTCGCCCTCCTCCGTGGCCGAAGCCGCCGCCAACGTACTCAGGTCCGTGCTCTCGGACGCCCCCGGCTTGGCCGAGGCCTTGAGCAGGATCACGGAGCCCGACGTCGCCCTGTACTACGTGTTCGACATCAGGAGGAGGATGATGGAAGCCCTGGAGGGGGTCCTCAGGAAGGACGTCGACATGGGTGCCACCTGCGCCCTGTGCGCCGTCGAGTCCGCGCTGGCCGGGGTCCTGACAGGGGAAACCGACCCCTCCGAGGTGTCCGATGTCCTGGGCGAGACCCTCGGTGTGGACGAGGAGGTATTGTCCGGGCTCGCGGCCCTGGGGTTGGGGCCCGAGGACGTGTTACCCCCTTCCGTGTCACCCTTGACGGCCTTGTTCCCCGTGTCCCTCTTCGCACACGTGACCACCAACAGGGCCGTGACCTTCGACGAGATCCACAAACCCCTCGAATCCCTCGAGCCCGGGGACCCGTCGCTCGTGGAGAAGACCTGGGAAGAACTAGCCTCGGAACTCGTCCAGGTATCCAGCAGGGACTGGTTCGTGGAGGAGATCTACAGGCTCGGGGAAACCGCCCTCAGACTCGCCGACGTGCTGTCCGACCCCTCGGAACTCGCGGAGACCATCCACAGGGTCCCCGCCGACATGTACCTCCCGGCCGGTAAATTACCGCCCGAGGAGTACGATTCCAGATGGAAGGACACCGTGAAGAAGGAGGTCAAGAACAGGGTGGAGAGCGTAGCGGACGCGGTCTCCGAGGCCGACGTGGAGGCCTTGCTCGAGATGGACAGGACCGACGACGTTTGGAAGGACTTACTCTAGATACCAACGGCCTCCGCCACCTCGAGCAACGTTCCCAGGTCCATCCTCGCCGGATGTTCACCCTCCACCTTCTCCCTGAGCGACTCGTCCTCCAACTCCTTCAACACCTCCCATGGCTCGTACTCCAGCATGAACCTCGCCTTCCCAGCCCTGACGAGTTCCTCCGGATCGAGTTCTCTCTCCTCGATCCACGACGCCAACTTCTCGACGATGGGTTCGTAGGGCTTCCGACCGAACCCCTCGATCTCCATGGTCGCCAGAGCCTCCACGGGAACGCCCACCTCCCTGGCCAAGGCCCTCAGACCGCACCCCGCGGCCTGGTTCATCCCCATGACCAGGTACCTCCCTTCACCCCGCTCCAGGATCTCGGCCACCTTCTCCCTCACGCTCACCATCGGCACCCCCGACGCGTGTTGTACTACTTGTCGGATGATTAGTATTACTATATAACCCGATCGAAATCAAATGGAACACCGACCCGGGATTGGCTTTTAACGGTCCCCAAGGCGGCCGACGCCCCCGACAGGGGGCGAACGACGGTGACCGTGTACAACCCGGCGGAGGTGGAAAACGAGGCCAGAGAACTGTGGGAGGAAACCGACGTCCTGAACGAGGTCAGGAGAAAGAACGCCGACGGCCCGATCTTCTACTTCCTGGACGGTCCCCCATACGCAAGCGGCGCCATACACCTGGGCACCGCCTGGAACAAGATCATCAAGGACTGCGTCAACAGGTACAAGCTCATGCGAGGCTACAGGGTGAGACTCCAGCCAGGTTGGGACTGCCACGGCCTCCCCATCGAGGTCAAGGTGGAGGAAGAGGAACTTTCCGACGTTATAGAGTGCAAGAAAGACATAGAGGAAAAGGTTGGAATCGACGCATTCGTCGAGAAGTGTAAGGAGTTCGCTGAAGAACACATTAGGATAATGACAGAGCAGTTCAAGGCCCTTGGAGTTTTAATGGATTGGGATAATCCTTATAAAACTATGGATAATGAATACATCGAAGGAGTTTGGTTTACGATTAAAAAGGCTCACGAAAAGGGCCTCTTAACTAAGGACGTTAGAATAGTTAATTGGTGCCCTAGGTGTGAAACCGCCCTGGCCGATCACGAGGTTGAATACAAAGAAGTTGAGGACCCATCAATATTCGTGTTCTTCCCAGTCGAGGACGATTCGGACGCGGACGTGAACCTACCGGAGGACACGGCCCTCGTCATCTGGACCACGACCCCGTGGACGCTACCCGCCAACCTGGCCGTGGCCGTCCACCCGGACGAGGAGTACGTGCTCGCCAGGATAGAGAAGGACGGTGAGGAAAGACACGTGGTACTCGCGGACAAGCTCAAGGTCGTCCTGTCCGTCATAGCGGACTCCTACGAGATAATCGACTCCTTCCCGGGCCGCGCCCTCGAGGGCGTACGGTACAGGCCGCCCCTCCTGGAGGAAGTACCCAAGCTGAAGGAGATGCACGAGGAGGACGACCGCGTCCACCGCGTTTACACGGCCGAATGGGTGACCATGGAGGAGGGAACGGGCTGCGTTCACTCGGCCCCGGGCCACGGTGAGGAGGACTTCGAGCTGGGCAAGGAGGTCGGGCTCCCACCCCACTGCCCGGTGGCCGAGGACGGCACGTTCACGGAGGAAGGCGGCAAGTACGAGGGTCTCCACGTGAGGGAGGCCAACGAGGAGATAATCGCGGACCTCAAGGACAAAGGCCTCCTGGCCCACGAGGACACGGTGAAACACAGGTACGGTCACTGCTGGAGGTGCAAGACACCCATCATCTACAGGGCCACGGAGCAGTGGTTCATCAAGGTGACCGAGGTAAAGGACGAGATGCTCGAGTGGATCGATCGCGTCGAGTGGGTCCCCAGGTGGGCGGGCGAGTCCAGGTTCAAGAGCTGGGTCGAGAACGCGAAGGACTGGTGCATCTCCAGGCAGAGGTACTGGGGAACCCCCCTGCCCGTGTGGGAGTGCGAGAAGTGCGGCGAGATCGTCGTGGTCGGCTCCTTGGACGAGCTCCTCGACATGGCGAAGGAGGTCCCCGAGGGGGAGCCCGATCTCCACAGGCCCTGGGTGGACGGCGTGATCCTCGAATGCCCCGAGTGCGGCGCGGACATGCGAAGGGTGGAAGACGTCCTGGACGTGTGGATGGACTCGGGCGTGGCGGCCTGGGCGTCCCTCGGGTACCCGGGTAGACGCGACGAGTTCGAGGAGTGGTACCTGAAGGAGGGGAGGTACGAACCGGACGACCCCGAGGCCGGGGCCGACTTCATCACCGAGGGTCACGACCAGACGAGGGGCTGGTTCTACTCCCAGCTCGGGTGCGGCGTGGTCACCTTCGACGCGTGCCCTTACAACACCGTCCTCATGCACGGGTTCACGCTGGACGAGAAAGGCCGCAAGATGAGCAAGTCCCTGGGGAACGTCGTGGACCCCCTGGACGTGGTGGAGCGCTACGGTGCCGACACCCTGAGATGGTACGTGCTCAGGTCCAACGCCCCGTGGAAGGACATGCACTTCAGCTGGAAGGACGTCGAGGACACGTACAGGGCGCTCAACATCCTGTGGAACTCCTACAGGTTCGCCTCCATGTACTCCGAACTCGACGACTTCGACCCGAACGAGCACGACCTCGACGAGCTCCTGGAGGAAGGGGGTAGACCCGAAGATCTCTGGATGATGTCTCGTCTTCAAACCCTGATCGAGGAGGTCACCGACGCCCTCGAGCGCTACCACGTGCACGAGGCCGCCAGGGCCCTGTACAGGTTCGTCACGGAGGACCTCAGCAGGTGGTACATCAGACTGGTCAGGGAGAGGGTCTGGCTCGAAAGGGACGACCCGGAGAAGCTCGCCGTGTACGCGGTCCTCCACAGGGTCTTCGACGTGCTGGTCAGGCTCCTAAACCCAGTGGTCCCACACGTGGCGGAGGCCGTGTACAGGGACTACGTGAGGGACGAGAACGACCCCGAGAGCGTCCAGCTCCTCGACTGGCCGGAGCCCGACGAGAGGTACGTGGACGAGGACCTGGAGGAGGGTATGGAGGTCGCCAGGGCCGCCGCCGAGGCCGCCCTGTACCTGAGGCAGAAGGCGGGCGTCAAGACCAGATGGCCCCTCAGGAGGCTCTTCGTCGAGACGGAAGACCCCGAGGTCCTACACGGGCTGGAGGACGTGCTGAGGCGCGTCGTCAACGTCAAGGAGGTCGAGGTGGGGGAGGAATTCCCGGACCTGAGGAAGGTGGCGAGGCCCAGGATGGATGTGATCGGGCCGAGGTTTAGGGAGTTGGCCGGTGAGGTGATGAGGCTCGTGGAGGAGCGGGGCGAGGAGATCGCCCGAG
>JAADCQ010000026.1 GCA_013154335.1 Methanopyri archaeon | reverse complement strand
TGTGCGATGCGTGTCTGGATGGTGTGTGTGGTGGCGCTGTGTCTGGCGTGTCCGGCCGCGGTGACGGCCGCGGAGACCCCGGTGGTGGAGGGGAGCGTCTCCGGGGATTACGGCGTGCTTCAGGCGTGTCTGAAGGAGGCGGAGAAGGCGTGGGGGAGCGCCAAGGTGTACGTGGACGTGGGTGCTACGGACCCCGGCGACTTGGTGTTCGCTTACCTACCGTGGAGGAACGTGTTCGTTTCGGCGTCGGACGTCGGCGTGGACGTCGAGCCTGGGTACCTGGGTGGGGTGAGGGTGGTCGCGATCGTCGGACCGTACGACCTGTCGAAGCGGTTCAAGGTGGAGCTGCCGGCCGTCGTCGACGATCTGGCCGATGCCCGCCTGTACGTGGTGTACGGGGACTGCGTGTGTCGGTTCGGGTGTTCCGTGACGCCGCCGTACACGCAGATCATCGTGCATTCCGCCGGCGGTGGTTCCGGGGAGGCGTCGGGCGGTGAGGGGTCCGTTTACGTGGAGTACCGGGCCGGTATCGAGGGTCGCGGTGGGTCTTCGGACCTGGTTTACGATTTCGAGGTGGCGGGTGAGGGTGGTGTCAAGGACGTGCTGTACGACGTGTACGGGGACGGGGCGGTGGTGAAGGTTGTCGGTTCGATCCCGTTGGTGTTCTCGTACGATATCGGTCATAGGGTGGTGAACGTGGAGCGGTGGAGCCCGCGGGGTTCCGTGGGTGGGAACGTGTCCGGGGTTTGGTCGGAGTCGGAGGGTGAGACGTCGGGTTTCGGTGCGGTGCTCAGGTGGAAGGGTGGTGTGGAGCCGTTGTTCGTGATCTACGTGCCTCCGAGGAACGACCCGTTGGCGAGGCGGATCGCGGACGTCGTGTTGGCGTACCAGGTGGGTGACGTCAAGAGGGCGGAGGAGTTGGCTAGGGGGTGTTCCGGTAGGGTGGTGTTCTGGTGCCCGTGGAAGGGTGGTTCGTCGGGTGGTCAGGGCGGTGGTTCTGGCGGTGGTGGCGGTGGTCCGTTGAGCCTGTTGAGGGAGTTGCCGGCGGTGGTGGTGCTTCCGTTGGTGCGGCGGAGGGGTGGGTGATCTACCGGTACACCTCCACGTGGTCCACGGCTTTTTCGAGGGTTTTCTTGGCTTTCAGTAGTTCTTCCTCGGTGACCGGTCGTGCGTCGCCGTGGGCCGGTGGTCTGGCGACGGTGTTGAGTTGGACCCTTCGGACGCCGATGGAGGCTAGGGTTTCGGCGAGGTGTCGTAGGTGTTGGGGTTCGGCGTTGGTGGTGCCGTCGGGGAGGCGGCAGAGGAGTACTTCGACGGTGAGGTTGTCGGTGTCCATCTTCTCGAGTTCTCGGAGGATGTGTTGGGTGGTGAGGGTTGGGTGGGGTCTGTTGATGGTTCGGTGGAGGTGTGGGTCGACGGCGTCGAGGCTGGCGATGATCTCGTCGAAGGCGTGTTGGTGGCGGGAGGGGTGGGTGGTGTTGGTGAGGAGGACGAGTTCGGCGTCGGTTCTTCGGGCCTCTCGGGCGGTTTCTTCGGCTATCTCCGAGAGGTTCTCGCACAGGGTGGGTTCTCCGACGCCGGCGAAGGTGATGGCGTCGGGGTCGCAGGTTCGTAGGGTTCGTCGGAGTTGTTGTAGGATGGGTTCGGGGTCGGTGGTGTGGGTGTCGTGGATGGGGACTTTCCGGGGTACGCCGACGCTGCAGTACCTGCAGTCTTGGGTGCATTTGCCGGCGCATACGTCGATGCCGAGGGATCTGCCGAGTCGGCGGGAGGGTACGGGGCCGTAGACCTGTGGTTCCGTGTGTGGGGTGGTGAGGTCGTCGAGGTGGACGTGGATGTCGAGTTTCTTGGCGAGTTTGAGGAGGGTTCTGGCGGCGGTGTCGGGGCGTGGTCCGGTTATCCTGACGGTCCCGTCGTCGGATACTTCGATCTCGTGGCCGGTGGGGGAGGTGGCGGTGGCGCGGTTCCCTTCCTCTTGGATCGTCCATCCGAGTTCGCGGAGGGCGTTGAGGATTCGGTGTGGGTCGTCGACGTGCCCGGTTATCGTCGGGGATCACCCCTGGGGGTTCAGAGGGTGAGGTCGAGTATCTGTTTGGCCCTCTTGACGTCGTCCTTCGAGGGTGTCCTGGCCTTGGGGTCGACTTCTTTGATGATGTAGCCGATGAGGAGGAGCGTGGTGGCCGCGATGGTGGGTAGTTTCTCCTTGACCTGCTCGTCGAGGATCATGGTTCCGATGGTGGGTTGTAGGAAGTCGAGGATGGGGGATAGGTCGAGTCTGGGGTCGTCGAGATTTTCCCTCTTGGTCTCGTACCTTTGCATGGTTCTCTTGAAGCCTTTGGTGAGGGGTAGGTCCCTCATTTTGACCTTTTCTCTGCCCTCTTCTTTGGCCCTTTCTACGGCTACTTCGAATATGTCGTTGAGCTTCTTTTCCGCTATATCTAGGATTTCTTTGGCCCTGCTCTTGTTCAGGTCTAATCCTACGAATCTCCTGTAGAGGGTCTGTAGTCTGGGGAGTCCTACAACTCTTGTTGGTGCCATTCTAACGATCCCTGCGGCGGTTCGGGGTAACCTGTATTTAATCGTATCTCTACCGTGGTTAGGTGGGGTGGTTGCGTGGATTACCGGGAGTTGTTGGAGGGTGTCGTGCCGGAGGGTGTGAGGAGGAGGCTGCCGCGTCGGGTGTTGAGGTTGGGTGACGTGGCGGTGGTGAGGTTGTACGACGGGGAGGCTTGGCGGTACAGGAGGGAGGTGGGGGAGGCGGTGTTGGAGGCGGTGCCCGGTGTCAGGTGTGTGGTGGCGTGGAGGGGTATCTCGGGGGTGTTCAGGGAACCGGTGGGTGAGGTGGTGGCGGGGGAGGGTGATGCGGAGACGGTTCACGTGGAGTTGGGTGTTAGGTACAAGTTGGATCCTACTAGGGTTATGTTCGCGAAGGGTAATTTGAGGGAGAAGCGTAGGTTGGCGGAGCGTGGGTTGTTCGATGGTGCTTCGGTGTTCGATATGTTCGCGGGGATCGGGTACTTGTCGTTGCCTGTTGCGGTGCATAGGGATCCGGAGGTGGTTTACTGTGCTGAGTTGAATCCGGTGGCGTATCGTTATCTGGTGGAGAACGTTAGGTTGAACGATGTTGGGGATGTTGTGGTGCCGTTCTTGGGTGATTGCCGGGAGGTGGCGGGGTTGATTCCGGAGGTTGATGTGGTTATAATGGGGTATTTAAAGGGTACTTTGGATTTTTTGGATGTGGCGTTGTCGAAGGTGAGGGTTGGTGGTAGGGTTATGGTTCACGAGGTGTTTCCGGCGGATTGGGACGAGGGTAGGACGGCGGGGGAGGTGTTGGGGGCGGTTCCCGGGGGTTTCGAGGTGGAGGTGGTCGATGTTAGGGATGTGAAGTCTTACGGTCCGGGGTTGGTTCATCGGGTGGTGGAGTTGGTGCGTCTGAAGTGATCGAGGAGTTCTCGGAGGGCGACGTCGATCCTGGGCCCCATTCCCAGCATGTCGTTGAGCCAGTAGGAGGCGAGCATGGCGACGACTTTGTCGTCTTGGATTATGGGGGCGCCGGCGTCGCCGGGTCTGGGTACGTACGAGGGTAGGTTTATCCTGACGTTTCTCCTGTCGACGTCGGTTATGCGGCACCAGTGTTCGTCGTGGCCCACCACCAGGGTGGCTTCGCCGAGGTCGGGTTCCCCGACGGGGGTGGGGTGGGCGAGTTCCGGGAACTCGAGTAGGTAGGCGGCGACGTTCACGACGGGGTCTTCGTAGACGAGTGGGCATTTGACGCCGTCGAACAGGGCGTAGGGGGAGGCTTTGGGTCCTCTCACGGTGAGTATCACGTCGATGTGTCGGAGGTTCACGATGGCGCCGACCCTTCTGGTCCATCCGGATTCTCCGCGGAGTCGTTGGCCGTGTTTGAGCGTGGGGATCACCCCTTGAGTTCGTCGGCGGTGGCGACCTTGAGGTTGTTCTCGCGGGCCAGGTCTTCGAGCAGTTCCACGGTGCGGTCGGGTAGGGAGGAGTCGTCTATCACGAGGTGTCGGGCGTCGGGGGTTTTCTCGAGGGCTTCCTTGAATTGGGTCCGTAGTCGGTCCGTGTCGATGGCGTAGTCGGGGATGATGTGGCCGTAGGCGATGTCGGTCGTGAGGGCGACGTCGGTGTGTTTGGGGGCGTAGTGTCCCCCGCCGTACCCGATGGCGTGTCGGTACCCGTCGGGGTCGACGGCCGCGAGTATGGCCTCGGCGCAGGCTCTGCCGGCGTCGTCGTCCTTCCATCTCTCCTCGTCGGATCCTATCTCTATGAAGAAGCAGGGGATCCCCGGGTCCGAGGGGCCGTGGTGGGTGGCCTCGTAGCACACGGTGTACCCTTGGACGCGTCCCTCGTCGACGGCTTTCTTGAGGGTGAGTAGGGCTTCTTTCATGCCGGCGGGATCGGCGGTGCACAGCGACATGGGGTCCCCTCCGAACTTGGCCTCGGGGGTGGGGTTGCCGGGGACGTGGACGGTGAGGGTGGGTTCGCGGCTCCTGCTCTCGTGTCTCGAGGCGAAGACCACCGCGTCGAACCCGTGGTCGGCGAACTCGGAGGCCTCGTCCTCCTCGATGAGCTCGCCGAGGGACGCGGCCATCGCGAACTTTATACCGTCGCGCTCCCAGAACTCGACACGGTGGAACTCGAGCTCCTGTTCGTCGGTCTTGGTGGCCCCCTCGGTCAGTTTCTCGGCTATGTTGACCGAGGCCGGGTCCGACTTGTCCCAGAGGACGATCAGTTTCCTCAATCCCGTCACAGCCCTCGGGGGGCTCGGGTCGTATGATCTTAGGTATATCGGGCAGCCCTAGGAAGGACAGTAACACGGAGTACCTGGTTCGTGTGGCGTTGGACGAGGCGGCGGACGTTTCCGGTGAGGACACGGAGTTGATCACGGTGAGGGAGTTGGACGTGTCCCCGTGCAGGGCTTGCGATTACTGCATCGAGCACGGGGTGTGTAGGGTCGAGGACGACATGGAGAAGGTGTACGAGTTGATGCGCGAGTGCGATGGTATGATCGTGGGTTCTCCCGTGTACTACGGCGGCGTGAGCGCCCAGTTGAAGGCCATCATGGACAGGACGAGGCCTTTGAGGGTGGAGTGGGCGTTGAAGGATAAGGTCGGTGGGGCTATCGCGGTCGGTGCGGCGAGGAACGGGGGCCAGGAGGAGACGATCAGGGACATCCACGCGTTCTTCATGATCCACGCGATGATCGTGGTGGGGGACGCGGATCCGACGGCTCACTTCGGTGGTGCGGGTGTGGCGGCGGCGCCCGGTGAGGTGAAGGAGGACGAGACGGGCGTGGAGACCGCCAAGAACTTGGGTAAGAGGGTGGGCGAGGTCGTCAAGTTGATCAAGGGTTGAGGGTGGTTTATCCCCCCTTAACTCATCGGAGGAAAGGTGGGCACAACCGTGATACCGTTTCCCGTTTTCCCTCCCCCGGTACAGACCCTCGGGGGCGTGCGGGCGGTAAAATGGCGGAAGCCGACGTTTACAACCTGACCCTGTTCCTGGACGCCCTCGCCACCAGGCTGGAGAGGGCGATGACCGAGAACAAGCCCTCCGTGGTGAAGGTCCCACCGGGTTGCGAGGTCGTCTGGCAGGGAGATCACCTGAACGTGGTGACCAGGGACAAGAGGATCGAGGTGAGGGTAGAGGTCCCTACGAACATAGTGATCAAGCCGAGGAAGGTCAAGGGACCCTCTCAGATCAAGATAGAACCCGTGGAGAGTCCGCCCGAGGAGGAAGAGATCGTCGACATGGACATGGAGCTCTGGCAGAAACTCGAGTACATCAAGAGCATGGTCAGGGCCAAGATGACGGGTGTGGAGGCCTCCAAGCGCGAGACCGTGAGCGAGATCGCGATCCCACCCGTGCTGGACACGGACGCTCCCACGCTCATCGAGATGGAGTACGGTATGAAGCGCGTTTCCTACATAATGGGCAAGTCCGAGTTCAAGAGGACCCTTGCCGCCTTGGTCCTCGTGAAAACCTCCATGATATCCGCGGCCAGGAACCTCGTCGACATAGACGATTTCCAGAACGTGGCAGAGTCCACCAACACGAGGACCCTGGTGGCACCCTACCTGCGCACGTCGAAGGGCGTGGAGAGGATAAACTTCCCCACGGACAACATGATCACGCTCGAGGACCTCCCCAGCTACGTCAGGCCCCTGACTAAGCTCGGTAGACACAATTGGAGGTACCTCCCCCGGGTGATGGGCTGGGGCGTGGACGGCGTCACCGCCATGAAGAGTTGGAACAAGTCCGACGTGGTCGTGGCCTACACGGACGCGCCCTCGAGCTTCTACGGGTTGTACCTCTCCATGGTCCTGGACCTACCGCTGTTCGACATGTCCTACACGTGGTTCCTCAAGGTGAGGATGAAACTCCCGAGGAGACCGATATGGAAGCACAAGGAGGAGGGCCGTAAGTACGTGGTCTTCTGGAAGCACCTGGAGGCGTTCGATAACCTGGGCGTGAAGGACGTGATACTCCTCGTCTCCGACAAGAGGTGCAAGGGTTGGGTGGCCGAGACGCTACAGGAGGAGGCCGACGTGGAGGTGATGGAGGTGTACTCCGGTTCCAGCGACGAGATGGCGGACAACGTGGAGAGGATAGTGGCCGCGTACGGGGAGGACATCAACGGCAGGGAGATAATGTACCTAGACGAGATACCCTTCATAGTTCATTTCAGGGACATACCGTCGATCAACGTGACCCTACACAACTACAAGAGGGTGGCCGAGATGGCGAAGGAGCGGGTGATCCCCGTGATCAAGTGAGGGATCACCCTTCCTCGGACACGACCCTGAGGACGTCCGTCAGGCTCACGACCCCGACGGGTCTACCCTCGCAACTCACGATGAAAACCCTCGTCACTCCCTCGTCCTTCATCAACCTCAACACCGTCTCCAGATCGTCCTCCGGGTCCACGATCGCGGGCTCCTCGTCCATCACCTCCTCCACGGGCAGGTCCAAGACCTCCTCCGGGTTCTCCGGGTCCATGGCCTCGAGGATATGTTCCTGTTCGACGACACCCATGAACGTCCCGTCCTCGGAGACCACCGCCACGCCGTGAACGCCGGCCTTCACCATCTCCCTGACGACGTCCTTTACCTTCGCGTCGAACGGGACCTGGGCCACGCCCAAGGTGGCGAGATCACGAGCCTTCAAGACGCGACACCCTCGGATCGACGCGAGGGGACGGACGGTTGAAGGTTACGCTCGGCGGGCAGACCATCGACGTGGAAGAGGTCCTCAAGAGGATATCCTCCACGACGGTCGCGGCCGCCCTGATAAAGGACGGCGAGGTCGTGGCCGTGGAGGAGACCGGCGGGGAACACGCCGAGAAGAAGCTGGTCAGGAAGCACGACGTCGAGGGTGCCGTGATCTTCGTGACCGCGAGACCGTGCAGGTACTGCGCCGAGGCCATGGCGGAGGCGGGCGTCGCCGGCGTCGTGTACCTGGGCAAGGGGAGGGGGTACGGGCCCTACCTACTCGAGAGGCTCGGGGTACCCTGCGTGGAGGTTCACCCGTCCGAGCCCCCGGCGTGGCGCCCCGTCCCACGGCTCGATGTTCTCATCACGTTCGGGGGCAACCCGTACCTGACCGAGGAGGACGTGGCGGCCAGGACCTACGCCCTCCTCACGGGGATAGGGGTCGAGGCCGAGGTCGTCCCCGCACCCAACAACATGGCGGGCCGTGTGGAGGTGATGGTGAAGAGGGGGGACCCCGACCGCGCCCACGGGCGTTTGAAGGAGACGTTCGGGTCCGTGTTCAAGGTCAGACGTTTCCAACTCAGCGGCGATTACGAGGACCGTGAGAGCCTGGCGGAAGACGTGCTCGAGGTGGTGGAGCCGCTGATCGAGGACCCCTTCGCCGTGAGGGCGAACGTGGCCTCCCCGGGACCCACGTTCTCCGGATCCAAGGAGGCCGAGGTGTTCATAGGGGACGTCCTGACGTCGGCCGGCCACGAGGTGGATTTGGAGGACCCGAGAACCCTCGTCCACGTCGACGTCCTGGGTAGGAGGGTGTCCGTGGGTGTCGAGAGGAGGGACGGCTGAGTACCTGGCACGCCTCAGCAGGAGGTACGGGATCAAACCCAGGAAATCCCTCGGACAGCATTTCATGATAGACGACGACGTCATGGACGCGATGATAGAGGCCGCGGAGCTCGGCCCGGACGACACGGTGCTGGAGATCGGTCCCGGTCCCGGAACCCTTACCAGGAAACTCGTGGAAGCGGCCGGTCGCGTCGTGGCGATCGAGCTGGATCCCGAGATGGTGGAGATCCTGAGGAGGGAGCTAGGGGACAGGGACGACCTCGAGATCGTGCACGGGGACTTCGTCGAGCTAGGTATTCCAGAAAATGTAAACAAGATAGTTTCCAATATACCATATCAGATATCCTCGGTTGTCGTCTCCGAGGTCGTCAAGTCCGACCTGGACCTGGCCGTCATAACGGTCCAGCGCGAGTTCGCCGACAGGATGACCGCGGAGCCCGGGACCAAGGACTACGGCAGACTGACGGTCCTCGTGTCCCTGACGTGCGACGTCGAGGTGGTGAGGGGCGTCCCACCCAGATCCTTCGTGCCCCCACCCCGGGTATCCTCCGCCGTGGTGAAACTCGTCCCGAACCCGCCCGAAGAGGTCCTGGAGGTGGGCGTGGACACGCTGGAGAGGGTATGCGCCGGCGTGTTCCCCTACCGTAGGAAGACCCTCAGGAACGCCCTCCGTAACTGGGCCTCACGGGAGGGTCTCGACGAGGACGAACTCCTGGGAGCAGTGCCCCCCGATCTCTTGGATAAGAGGCCCATGCACATGACACCGGAGGAGGTGCTGGAGCTATCGAAGGCCCTGAAGGACGTGTTACGCTGAAGGTGTACTCGCCGGTCAGGCTGTTCGGGGCCACTCCGGGGGCCGTCGTCACCGTCTCGTCCCCCGAGGTCGAGGTCCTGTTCGACCCCGGGGGTTGGAGGAGAGGGTACGACTCCAGGGTTCCCGAGGAGGTGGATCTGCCCGAGGAACTCCGATCGGCCCCGGGTCTGTTCGATATGTTCGGGTGGCCCGACCCCGACGTCACCTTGGTCACGCATCACCACACGGATCACGCTAAGCACGGGGATCTCTTCGGGGAACCTTACGTCCCGGAGCCCGATAGGGGGGTCGCCGAGAGGAGGTACTCGTACACCGCCAGACCCGCCGAGGACGCCCCGCTCGTCGTCGAGACCGTGAGAACCGGACACACGGCCGGTTCCTCCGCCTACGTGCTGGAGATCGAAGGCGTGAGGGTGGCGTTCACGGGTGACGTGAACCCGCGGGTGTTCCTGAAGCTGGCGAGAAACGTCAGCCCCGTGCACGTGCTGATCATGGAGTGTTCCGGCGTCCCGGGACACGCTTACTTCCGGCACGTTGAGACCGCGTGCGAGGTGCTCCGACCGAGACTCGTCATCCCCGTTCACATGATCTCCTACAGGCCCGAGGCGGTGGCCGACCTCGACGTCGATGCCGCCGTAGTGGTGCCGGACTTCGGCCTCGAGATCGACGTCTCCTGGACCGTGGAGGCGAGGGTCCCGTGTCTCCGGCGGTACCACCTTTGCCAGCGTTGCGAGAGGGGCCGGGGTTGTCCCGTGTTCAGGTTCGCGAGGGATTACCGTTGCCCGGGGTGCGGTAACCCGGTGGTCCCGCTGGGCGAGGATCCGTCGGAGATCACGGTGCTGTGTCCGAGGTGCGGGCGTAGGGAGGTGATGAGTTACAGGGAGTTCGTACTCAGGATCGCCGACGCCGGTGAACCCGCGATTCGATCAGCTGCCAGCGGGCGTACCCGGGCGCGTCGCACTCCCGACGCTCCAACTCCACGCACTCCACCTCGGGATGCGTCTTGACGGTCACGAAAGCCCTCAGCAGGTTCGACACGGTCGCCTCCTGGAGGACGATCCTCCTACCGTCCTTGCACGTCACCTCCGTCCTCACGTGGACGTGACCCTCCGGGATCCCCACGCGGGCTTTCAGGACGTCGTAGTTACGAAACACCTGATCGTACGCGGGCGCGAGTATCTCCAGGACGTCCACGTCCCCGATGGTGGCGCCCTCCACCCTCACCTTGTCCGCGTAGAGCCTCATGAGAACGTCCAGGGCCGTGAGGGTGTGTCTCCATCCCTCGTCGCACCTCGATGGGGGCTCGAAGCGTATCTCGATGCCGTCTTTCCTCACGTCGGGCATGATCTCGGCCAGGTACTCCTCGTAGGATCTCCACCGGGAGTCGGGGCAGGCGTCCGCCCGACCGTAACACACCGTGGGTACTTCGATCTTCACCGTCGGGTGCTCCCCCTAGGTGATCGCCGGTATCCTCCCGGTCACCGTCAGTATCACCAACGGTACCGTCATCAGCGAGATCACGGTGGCGGAGAACGTGATCGAGGCCGCTAGATCGACTCTTCTCCCCAGGAGTTCCGACAGGACCACGGTCATGACCGCCGGCGGCATCGCCCCTTCCACGGTGGCCACGTACGCTTTCACGCCTTCCAGCCCTAGGGCGTGGGCCAGGGTTAGGGCCACGAGCGGGGATATCCCCAGCTTGATGGTCCAGGCGGCGGGTACCATGGTCGTCCACTCGGAGATCCTCCACTTGAGGGCGGCCCCGAGGGACACCATGATCGTGGGGACGGCGGCCCCTCCAAGGTCCTTGAGGATCGAGACGGCTTGGGTCGGGAGCTTGACCGAGAGGATGGACGTGAGCATCCCGGCGACGGCCGCGTGGGCGGGCGGGAACCTGAGGCTGACCTTGATCGGGTTCCCACGTCCCGCGATGGCGTAGGCCGCTATCACGCATAGGACGGTTCCGAAGTCGTAGAACACGGCGGCTCTGAGACCTTCCTCGCCGAAGGTGGAGAGGCATATGGGGTAGCCCAGGAACCCGGTGTTGCCCAGGCTCGAGCATAGGATCGGTACCAGCGGGTCTTCTTCACGGAGTAACCTAGCGATCCCGGCCGCCAGGGCGGTGGACACGGAGGCCGTGGCTATCGAGACCAGGGTCATCTCGCCGTATCCCACGAGCTCGTGGACGGGTATGGAGGAGGTGACCTTGTAGACGAGGGCGGGCATGGCCGCGTACACGACGAAGGCGTTGAGGTGCGAGGAGGAGGTTTCGTCCAGGACCCCTACCCTTCTCAACGCGTAGCCCAGGGAGACCAGGGCCAGTAGTTCCACGTACCCTCCCAACTCGGTCTCCCCGAGGGGGTGGAGGGGTTGAAGGGGTTGCGTGAACACGTCCTGAGGTACGCGGCCGACGACGCCCGGCTGGTAAAACCGTTGCCCCGGGATGGTGAGGGGGTTATCGTCGGGTTGGGTGACTTCGACGACGGGGCCGTCCTGGAACCGTCGGATTCCCCGCTGGTGGTCAGCGCGGACGGTCCCTACGCGTTCAGGTTGGTGAGGAAGTCCGCCGTCGTGCACGCTTCCACGGACGTGTTGGCCATGGGTGGCGAGCCGAGGTACCTCGTCGACACCGTGATAGCGCCCGACGAGGAGGGGGCGCGGGAGGCCATCGGGTGCGTGGCGGAGCAGGCGGAAGCGCTGGGGCTCGTGGTTCTGGGTGGGAACACGATGATCGAGGACGACGTGGAGGAACCCAAGGTTTCCCTCACGGTGATGGGACCCCTCGTGGCGCCGGAGCCGTTGAGGGATGACGCGGCCGAGCCCGGGCAGGAGGTGCTGTTGGTGGGCGAACCCATCCACGGGGATCCCGAGGAGAGGATGGAGAAGGCCAGGCGGTTGTTCGAGGCGTTCCCGCGGGTGGCCGAGAGGGGGTTGGTGCGGGCGGCTAAGGACGTGACGAAGGGTGGTCTGGTGGCCATGGCGGCGCTGGTGTGCGCCAAGTCGGGCGTGGGTATGGACCTGCACTCGGTTCCCTACCCGAGCCTCACCAGGAACTGGGACAACATCCTCGTCACCGTGGAGCCGGGGGATTCCGAGGAGGTGGTGGCGATCTGCGCCGATCACGGGTGCCCGGCGTGCGTGATCGGGGAGGTCGTCGAGGAGCCCGTGCTGAGGGTCTCCGGGAGGGTGTTGGTGGACGAGGATCTCATGACCGAGGTGGCCGGACGTATCAGCGCCCTCAAGGGTTAAATATGGTTTCAACTTGAGCCTGTGGTTTATGGATGATTTTAATCAACGCCTCGACACGAGGGGCCGGGTGTGGATGGGTCAGGTGGAGCCTCGCTGCGTGTTCCTCGGTGACGGGGAGTGTGAGGTGGAGTTCGTCGACGGTGAGAGGATGAGGTTGAAGTCCGGGAAGGTAGCGGGTCCGGGGGAGGTCTCGCCCCTGCACCTGTTGGCGGCCTCGGCCCTGGCCTGTACGGTGATGAACGCGGGTCACGCGTTGGAGAAGGAGGGTATCGAGGCGGAGGTCACGGGCGAGGCTAGGGCGGAGAAGGACGAGAGGAGGAACGTGGTCTGTTCGATAGACATCGTGATCAGGGTGAAACCCGAGGGGGACGTGGACCCGGAGGAAGTCGAGCGGGTGGCGAGGAAGGGCGCGGCCAAGTGCGTGATCACCAGGACCCTGGGGCCCGTGATCGTCGACGTGGACGTGGAGGTCGTCTAGTCGGCGCCGTACCTTTTCTTGCCCACGACGCCGTGTCCCACGTAGATCATGTAGTCGGGTGCCAGCGCGTCCACGACCTCGGGCCTGTGGGTTATTATCAGCGCGGTGATCCCCAGTTCCCTGCACATGCTCGAGAAGTTCCTGGCCACCCTCATGGCCGTCTTGGGGTCCAGGTGGGAGCAGAACTCGTCTATCACGAGGAGGTTCGCGCCCTCGGCTATCATCCTGGCGAGTCTCACCCTCTCCTTCTGACCGGGAGAGAGCCTCTCGTAGGGGCTCCTGTACAGGACGGCGTCCGCTATCCCGGATCTGTTGAGGATCTCCGCCGCTAGGGACGCGTCGCCCGTGACGTCGTAGAGTATCTCTATGATGGGCTTGTAGGGCGGTATCTCGGGTTCCACCTCCCCGGGTATCATGGCCGCTAGCTTCAGGTTGTCCGGTAGGATCACCTCCCCGTCGTCCGGCTCGTACATCTCCCTCACGAGTTCATCGGCGAGTTCCCTGACGTCCACCCCGAGGGTCGAGAGGGCCCTGGAGACGACGGGGGAGGACAGTTCCTCGAGGAGTTTCCTCTTCATTCCCTCCACGAACTCGGGGTCCGCGCCCATTATCATGCGGGCGAGTGTGGTCTTGCCCGCGCCGCTGGGTCCGACCACGACGTAGATCTTCTCGGGTTCTATCTCGAGGTTCACGTCCTGTAGGACGTACTGCTGGATCTTCCTGTGGATAACGCCGAAGGCCCTGAGGAGTTCCACGAGTTCCTCGGGTAGCCCGCTCACGTCCAGTTCGGTGGTGAAGGTCTTGTTGAGGTCTTCTATACGGATGGGTTCTTCGAGGGGTTCGACCTCTATGTTCCTGAGCCTCGAGACGTAGAGCCTGCCTCCGTGTTGTCTGGCGACGGGATCCTTCCTCAGGAACTCCCTCACCTTGGCCTTCGCCTCGTCGGTCAGGGGTTTGACCAGGTAAGGTCTGCCGGAGCCCGTGTCCCAAAGGTAGACGAACCCGACGCTCTCGAATATCGGGTGATACCTGGCCATCTGGGCTATGACCTCTACGAGGTGCTTTTCGGACTTCATCTCGGGTATCCTGCGTTCCTTTATCCACCTGACGGCGCCTCTCACCGATTCCCTTCCTATACCGTCGGCCCTGTACTCGGGGTGGACGACTACCCTGGCTATCCTGGCGACGTGCGTGTCGCACTCGTGGAGTATGTCTTCGACGGTCTTGCCCCGCCTGGGTTCGAACGTGGGGTGGAACCAGTCCTCCCCGAACACCTTCTCCCTGATGTTCCTCTCCACGCCGCCGTCGGGTAGCCTCCTGTTCATCTTGGGGATGGGTGGGTCCACCCTGACGTACGCGACTATGTCGGGCTCGTACTCCTCGGCGTTCTGGAGCTCGACCACCATGAACCTCGAGGCGGGTAGGGATCCTCTGATGGCCCAGAGGTACACGTTCCTCGAACCGCACTTGGGGCATTTCTCGGGCTTGATGTTCTCCCTGACGGTTCTACCGCACTCGGCGCATCTCCAGACGGCCACCACGTCCTTCTCGCTCGCGTAGTGGTACTGTTCCAGCCCGACGATGGCCTCGTAGTCCTCCCTGTGGATGGCCTCCCTGAACTTGAGTTCGTACCTGTAAACCTCGCGACCCAGCACGTCGGTCCTCTCGAGGGTCGCCTCGGCCTCGAAGGGAGGCCACACCTGTACCCACTCGTCGTCGTGCCTGCGGTGGATCTCCACGTCAGCTTCAAAAACGTCCACCTCGTCCCCGATTGACCGGCCCTCCACCTTGACCTCGGTGCCCTTCGTGAGCCACCCGGCGATGACACCGGGCATCCTGACGGTTACCTTCCCGTCCTCCGTGTCCAACACCACGCGACCGTCCCAGTAGGTCCTCCTCCTGTCCTGGTACCCGTTGACGACCCGGCCCTTCACCACGTCGGTCACGATCATCACCCTTCCCGTTTGGTGGGAAGAGGGATGGAGTTGAGGGTTGTCCTCGTGGAACCCAAGTACGACGGTAACGTAGGGCACGTGGCCCGTGCGATGAAGAACTTCGGGGTTAAAGAGCTGTACCTAGTCCGTCCCAGGGCCGAGTTGACCGAGGTGGCCATAGCCAGGGCCATGCACGCCCTCGACGTGCTCGAGAACGCGGTCATCGTGAACACGCTCGAGGAGGCCCTCGAAGACGTCGAGGTCGCCGTCGGTACCACAGCGATCGAGGGCTCTACCCCCATCAGGAACCCCCTGCCTCCGTGGGAGGTGAGGGAGCTCCTGTCGGATCACGGTAAGGTGGCCCTCGTGTTCGGTCCCGAGGATAGGGGACTTAGGAATTGGGAGCTAGAAATGTGCGACGTGACCATGAAGATACCAACGAGCGAGGAGTACCCGTCCATGAACCTCTCCCACGCGGTGGCCGTCACCCTGTACGAGATGACCAAGGGCGAGTTCGAGGTGAACACTTACGGTAGACCCGCGACCAAGGCCGAGAAGGAGGCGTTGGTGGAGGCGCTCGACGGTCTCACGAGGGCCCTCAACATGGACCCGACACGGCGTTTTTACGCCAGAGCAACCCTCCGAAGGTTCCTGGCCCGCGCGAGGTGTACTGACAAGGAGATCAAGACCCTCATCGGGATATTCGAGAAGTCCAGGAAGTTACTCGAGGGTTGGCGCAGGGGGTGAGGGAGGTGGCCACGCACGAACTCTCGTCCACGACCACGCAATACATCCTCTCCGCGCTCTTCTGGATAATCGTACCGCTTCTATCCATCTACGTGTTCGGCCTCTACAACAAGATAGTCGTGCGTAAATACGTGGAGCGCGAGCTCGAGGAGATCTCCGAGATGTTGGAAAAGGTAATCGACATGATGGTCGCCCGAGCCGCCTGTTCCACGGAGGAGGCTAGAACCATAATCAAAAGGGCTTCCGAGACCATCATCATACCCCCGGTACAGCTCGACCCGCACGGTATCATCGACAGGCTCGAGAACCTCCTGGACAGGGGCGAGGAGAAGTTCAAGTCCTTCGCCCGCGTCCTGGCCGGGGGCGACGAGGACAGGGTCAACGACTTCAAGATGTCCCTGACGGCCGTCGTGACGCTATCCAACATCAAGAAACTCATCGAGCACTGGCTTTTGACGGCATCCAAGATGGGAAGCTGGCAGATCCTCATACAGCTGAAGTTCATCATCCCCGTGCTCAAGGAGTACGCCCTCAGCAACTACCACGCGGCCAAGGCGTTCCTGGATAGGGTCCCCGTGGGCGACAGCGTCGGACCCATGGTCGCCGCCTACCTGATAGGAGACCGTCCCGTGAGGGAAGTCGAGAAGGAGACGGTCGCGGCCGAGTTCGAGCACGAGGGGAGACGCGTGGTGGTCGTGAAGGCCCACGGTCCTTCGGGCAACCTCGGGAGGATAGGGCGCGCGGTCAGAAAATTGATCAGGGAATACGGGGATGTTTCCAAGGTCATCACGGTCGACGCGGCCCTGAAGCTCGAGGGCGAACCCACGGGTAAGGTGAGCGAGGGCGTAGGCGTGGCGATGGGCGACCCGGGTCACGAGAGTTACAGGATAGAGGAGATAGCCGCCGAGGAGGGCGTCGACCTGGACGCCGTCGTCATCAAGATGAGCGCCACCGAGGCCGTCATACCCATGAAGAAGGAGATAGCCGACGCGGTCCCCGAGGCCGCTGAAAGGGTCCTCGAACTCGTGAAAGAAGCCCCCGAGGACACCACCGTGATAGTCGTGGGAGTGGGCAACACGGTAGGGGTCCCGGACAACAAGCCTTACGTCCCCGAGAAGGGGGCCGTCGGCGGCTGATAACCTGCCCCAGATGCGGTAGAACCGTCGAAAAACTCGTGGAAGGCCTCTGCCCCGAGTGCTACCTCGAGGAGAACCCCCTGATCGAGGTCCCCGAGGACCTAGAAGTCGAGGTATGCGCCCAGTGCCTCGCCGTCAAGACCGGACTGGGGTGGAGGGAACCCGATCCCGAACTCCCGGACGTGGAATCCATCCTGATAGACCACGCCCTGAGCGCCCTGGAGGACGAGATGAAGGTCCTCCCCGGCGCCCGCGTTCGACTCGAGCCCCTGGAGGTGAAGGGCGAACCGGGCGGTCCCGGGTCGCGCGTGATCGTCAGGGTCCTAGCCGACGCCGAGGCCGAGATCGACGACGTGGAGATATCGAAACGCTACCTGATCGAGATCCCCATCAGGTTCTCCCTGTGCGACAGGTGCATGAAGCACCGTGGAGGGTACTTCGAGGCCATCCTCCAGGTCAGATCGTTCCGAGGCGAACTCACGGAGGAAGAACTCGAGGAGGTAATGGAGTTCATCCGGGACACCGTCCCCAAGCTGATGGAGAAGGACGGGATGGCGTACGTGAGCGACTCCAAGATCCTGGACGAAGGGCTCGACGTGTACATGGGATCCCTGGCCTCCGCTCGAAAACTCGCCAGACTCATCGTCCAGAGGTTCGGAGGAACCGTCGGTGAATCCCACCGCGTCGTCGGGTACGATCACGAGAAGAGTCGCGAGAAGACGAAAGCGTCCCTCTCCGTCAGGATACCCCACTTCTCCAAGGGAGACGTCATCGAGTACGAGGGAAGACCTCACCTCGTCCTGTCCCTAGGGGGAGGGGGCAAACCCACCCTCGAGGACCTCAGGACGGGCGAGACCGTGAGGCCCGACTGGGAGGAACTGAAGGGTGTTCGCGTCCTCGAGACCGAACGAGGAGTCGTCATCGAGGAGAACCCTCCCCGGGTGGTGCTGCCCTCCGGGAGGGTCGTCGAGTGTCACGAGACCGATGAGGATGTGAAGGTGGGGGACGAGGTCCGGGTCGTGGTCGTCGGGGACGAGGCCTTCATCCTCCCGGACAGGGGGTAAACCGCCGTGGACGTCGAAGAGAGGATGGAGTTGGCCACCAGGAACGCCGTGGAGGTCGTGACCGAGGATGAACTCAGGGAGATACTCGAGACGAAGGAGAGGCCCGTCGCCTACGTGGGTTTCGAACCATCCGGTAAGATCCACCTGGGTCACAAGCTCGTGATAGACAAGATGGTCGACCTCCAGAAGGCCGGGTTCAAGGTTAAGATCCTCCTGGCGGACCTACACGGGTACCTGAACGAGAAGGGGTCGCTCGAGGAGGTCAGGGAGACGGCGGAGTACAACAAGCGATGCTTCGTGGCCATGGGCCTGGACCCCAAGGACACGGAGTTCGTGCTGGGGTCCGAGTTCCAACTCGAACCCGACTACGCCCTGGACGTGTACAAGATGGCCAGGCACACCACGATGAAACGCGCCAGGAGGAGCATGGACATGATCGCCAGGCGGGAGGAAAACCCGCCTGTCTCCCAGGTCGTGTACCCCCTCATGCAGGCCCTGGACATAGTACACCTGGGCGTAGATCTGGCCGTCGGCGGTCTGGAGCAGAGGAAGATCCACATGCTGGCCAGGGACGTGCTTCCCAAGCTCGGTTACGAGCCCCCCACCTGCCTCCACACGCCGATAATCCACGGTCTGGACGGCGACGAGAAGATGTCCTCGAGCAAGGGTAACTTCATCGCCGTGGACGACGATCCGGACACCATCAGAGAGAAGATCATGAAGGCCTACTGCCCGATGAAGGAGACGGAGGGTAACCCGATCCTCGAGCTGTACAGGTACTTCATCTTCAGGGAGTACGACGAGGTCACGATCGAGAGGCCCGAGAAGTACGGGGGCGACGTGACCTACGGCAGTTACGAGGAGTTGGAACGCGACTACGCGGCGGGCGAGATCCACCCGCTGGACCTCAAGGAGAACGCGGCCCGCTACATGGCGGAGATCCTGGCGCCCGTGCGTCGCAGGCTCGGGGTCGAGGCTTGAGGGTCAGGGGAAGGATGATCCTACGACTCCCGGACACGATCACCCGGGCCGTCCTGTGGGAGGGCGGTCCGAGGGGCTACAGGCAGAGCGTCAAGGCCGAGGAAGGGTCGGTGACCGTCGAGTTCGAGGCCGGTAGCCCGGGGAAAGCCGCTTCCGGAATCAACGCAACCCTATCCTGCGTTCGTTCCGCACAGGAACTACTTAAAGTGCTGGAGGGCGACAGGGACCACGGGGGTGGAAACCCTTGGGCAAGAGGATAAAGGACGAGACCATGAAGAGGATAAGACTGCCCGAGGAAGGCGAAATATTCGGTGTAGTAGAGAAGATGCTGGGTGATGACAGAGTTCAGGTGAGATGCGTCGACGGTAAGACCAGGATAGCGAGAATACCCGGTAAGATGCGTAAAAGGGTATGGATAAGGGAAGGCGACGTGGTACTGGTGAAACCATGGGACTTCCAACCGGAGAGGGCCGACGTCACCTGGAGATACACCCGGGTTCAGGTCGACTGGCTGAAGAGAAAGGGCAAGCTCGACGAGAGGGTGCTACAGCTTCTTGACGAGATAATACCGGGAGCGTAACGCTTGAACGACGATAAGTTCAGCGCCATCGAGGAGGACATCGACCTCTCCCCCAAGAAGATAGAGAGGCTGGAGAAAACCCTCGAGGACCTGAAGGTAGAGGAGGAGGTATTCGACAAGTACACCCTGATGACCCTGTACGAGCTCTCCCGGCGCGGTTACCTCGACGGTTTGATGGGCTTCGTCAAAACCGGGAAGGAGGCCAACGTCGCCCGGGGCGTGAGAGGAGACGATCTCGTGGCCGTCAAGATATACCGCGTGGCCACGTCCGACTTCAGGAGGATGTGGAGGTACCTCCGGGGCGATCACAGGGTCAAGGTCAGGGGAAGGCGTAGGCACAGGATAGTGTACACCTGGGCCGAGAGGGAGTTCAAGAACCTCCTCGCCGCCCACAGGGCCGGCATCAGATCCCCGGAGCCCTACGCTCACATGAACAACGTCATCGTGATGGAGTTCCTCGGAGACGATGAAGGCAACCCCTACCCCCTCCTCAAGTACCACCCACCCGAGGACCCCGAGACCGCCGAGGAGGTCCTCTGGAACATCCTGGACGATTACCACAGGCTGTACACGGAGGGAGGGATAGTTCACGGCGACCTCAGCGAGTACAACATCCTGTACGCGGGGGACGGCGAGTACTACATCATAGACTTCTCCCAGGGCGTGCCCACGGACCACCCCATGGCGGAGGAACTCCTCGTCAGGGACGTTTCCAACCTGCTCAGGTTCTTCGCCAGGCAGGGGACCGACGTTCCGGGCGTCGAGGAGGCCGTCTCCCACGTTAAAGGGGGGTGAAACCTTGGCCGAGGAGTACGAGCTCGCCGACGAGTTCTACGAGAGCGTCGAGCGCGTGAGGATACCGAAGGACAGGATAGGCGTCCTCATCGGGAAGGGAGGCGAGACGAAACGCTACATCGAGGACAAGCTCGGCGTCGAGATAAAGGTGGACAGCCGCACGGGCGAGGTCGAGATCAGGCCCACCGAGAACACGAAGGACCCGCTGAACCTCCTCAAGGCCAAGGAGGTCGTGATGGCGATAGGCAGGGGCTTCTCGCCCGAGAAGGCGTTCAGGCTGATCAGGGACGAGGACGCCACCCTGGAGATCATCAACATCTACGAGGCCGTGGGCAGGAACCCGAAGGCGCTTCAGAGACAGCGCGGCAGGATAATCGGAAGGAAGGGTAGGACCAGGGAGCTGATAGAGGAGCTGAGCGGGGCCTACGTCACGGTCAAGGGCAAGACGGTGGCGATAATCGGGAAACCCGAAGAGGTTCAGATCGCGAGGAAGGCCATCGAGATGCTCGTCAGCGGCGCCCCCCACGGTAAGGTGTACCAGTTCCTGGAGGCCCAGCGCAGGAGGATGAAGAGGGAGAGGATGGGCCTCTGGGAGGACTCCGAACCGCCCAGCCTGTGGTGAGGACCGTCATGAGCGACAGGGCGCTGAACAGGCTGAGAAGGCTGGCGCGGAAGGTCCTGGAATGCCTCGAGGACGGGAAGCCTCTCAGGATCCCGAAGAGAACCACTTCCAACATCGAGTACGATCCGGACTCGGGGATATACAAGGTCGGGGATGCCAAGCTGGAGAGGCGCCCCGACACCCTGAAGGGATCCAAGAAGCTCGCCCAGATGATGTGCGTGGCCGCCTTCGCCAAGGAACTCGTCGAGAGGAACAGGTCGGCCACCCTCAGGGAGATCTACTACACGAGCGAGGGTTGGGACGTCTCCTTCAAGGACCAACGCGAGAGCGACGCCATCATAGAGGACCTGGAGGCCGCCACGGGTCTGAAGAGGGAGGAGTTCGGGATCTGGCCGGAGGAGGACGGTGCCGCCGTGTACGGGGACCTGCTGGTCAGGGAGGACGGCGTCGAGATCCACGCCGAGAGGGCGGGGATCAGCGGGTACAACATACCGCCCAACGTGGACGCCGTGGAGTTCCTGGATTGCGGGGCCGAGAGAGTTATCGCCGTGGAAACCATGGGTATGTACAGACGACTGGTGCAAGAGAGAGCCCACGAGAAACTCGACGCCCTCATAATCGGCCTCAAGGGGCAGGCCGCCAGGGCCACGAGGCGCCTCATCAAGAGACTCAACGAGGAGCTGGACCTCCCCGTGTACGTGTTCACGGACGGGGACCCCTACGGCTGGCACATCTACATGGTCATCAAGAGCGGGAGCGCCAAGGCCGCCCACCTCAACGAGGAGCTCGCCTGCCCGGACGCCGTGTTCCTGGGCGTCACCGCCACCGACATCGTGGAGTACGACCTACCCACCGAGCCCCTCAAGGAGGCCGACCTGAAGAGGATAGACGAGCTCTTGAAGGATCCCAGGTACGACGACCCGTTCTGGAGGAGGGAACTCCACAAGCTCAAGAAGATAGGGCGCAAGGCCGAGCAGCAGGCCTTCGCCAAGTACTCGCTCGACTACGTGGTGGAGGAGTACCTACCCAGGAAGCTGGAGGAGTTGGAGTGATCAATCCCCGGGCGGTACCACCAGGACGGGGCAATCCACCCTACCCAGGATCTCCCTGGCCGTGCTCCCGACTATAACGCCCTTGACACCGGTGAGGCCCCGGGTCCCGATCACTATCAGGTCCGCGTCCTCGTCCTCGGCCACCTTCCTTATCCCCTCCACCACGGACGTGGACTCGACGATCACGTCCTTAACGTCCTCTATCCCCCTGTCCTTGGCCATCTCCACGATCTCCTCGACTATCTCCTCGGCCTCCTCGAGGATCTCCTCGGGGGCCCGGATCTTAGGCTTCGCGGACAGGGGGCTGACTATCGGGATCACGTGGACGACCACCACGGAGGCACCCTCGCGCTCCGCTATATCCAGGGCCAGTTCGGCGGCCTTACGGGCGTATTCGGAACCGTCCGTCGGGATGATTATCTTCTCGAACAAGCCCAATCCCGCGTCCCCCGAGGACCCATGGGACGCGGGTTCAACGTCGGTTTAGGATCCATATCCCTATCGGGGTGACCTCGCCTTGATACCGTTGGCGGAGAAGCATTTCCGGAAGTTAGATGAGGAGAACGTGACCGAACCCGTGGGGCCGAACGAGGACTGCGACTACTACCCGTGTCACTACGAGGGGCAGGACTGCACCTGGTGCTTCTGTCCCCTTTACCCGTGCGAGGACGAGTCGTTGGGCGAGTGGGTGAAGACGAGGGAGGGGGAGGTGTGGGGGTGCGCCGACTGTACCATGGTGCACGACGAGAGGGTGGCCGCGTTCCTCCTGAAGAGGCTCAGGGAGATCGGTGACGGTAGCGTGCTGGAGGCCGTCAGGAGGATAGAGGAGGACGACGAGCTCAGGAGGAAGCTCGTGGAGGAGGCCAAGCGCGTCTGGAGGTCGGGTCAGTAAGCCTCGAGGAACCCCGCGGCCTCCCTGACCACGTCCAGAACCTCGGCCCCGACCCTGAACAGGGGGTTCGGGTGGAAGTCCTTCCCCAGTTTCTCCTTCACTATCTCCTTCAACTCGGAAAGGGGTACCGGCCTGGGGTACTTTATGGGGTCGGAGAGGCTTATCACGTAGGCGACGTCCTTGCCGCCGAGGTACTCCTTCATCTCGTCGACGCTCGCGTGGGCGATCTCGGCCAGGAGTTTCAGGTCTCCCTCATCCCTCACCCTCACGGCCCTTATGTCCTCGATGGCGGCTTCGCCGAGGACGGCGCACGTGGGGCTGGACGCGTAGACTATGCACCTGTCCTCCATGACGATGGTCTTGGGGAGCCATCTCCTGACCTCGACGTCCTTGACCCCGCTGAGTATGAGTTGGGCGAACTTCGGCTTGACGGACATCCAAACCGGCACCGCGGACAACCCGCCCGCCGAGGGGCAAGGTTGATTTTTGTATTCAACGAGGAATCCCTTCTGCAATCGTTACGATGTTTATAACGATTTCGGGAAGGGGGCGTGAGGGGGCGAGGTTTACTCCTTGAAGTGCGGGATGACCTCCTGACCCACCAGCTCGATGGCCTTCTCCTTGTCCGGACCGATCGGCGAACCGACGACGACCTGCGTCACACCGGTCTTCAGCAGCTCCTCGATCTTCTCGATCACCGTGTCCGGGTCGCCCGCGATGGAGAACGCCTCGATCATGTCCTCGTCCACCAGGCTGATGGCCTTGCCGAAGTCGCCCTTACCGATGGCCTCGGCGATCTGCTCGGCCTTCTCCTTGTCGATGCCGTGCCTCTCCAGGACGACGTCCGGGGCGCCCATCACGATGAACGCGACCACGATCTTCGTGGCCTCGACGGCCTTGTCCGCGTCCTTGTCGATCGAGAAGCACGTGTAAGCGGCCACGTCGATCTCGTCCAGGCTCCTGCCGGCCTCCTTGGCACCCTCCTCGATGTGCGGGATGGCCTCCTCGAAGTCCTTCGGGTTGGACGCGTTCACCAGCACACCGTCGGCGATCTCACCGGCCGTCTTGAGCATGATCGGACCCTGGGCACCCATGTAGAACGGGATGTCCGTGCCCTGGATGGACCTGGCGTTCACGTCGGCCTTACCCGTCTTCACGAAGTCACCCTCGAACTCGACCGGGCCACCCTCGAGGTACTGGTAGATGACCTCCTTGGCCTCCCTTATCGCGGTGGCCGGGCCGACCTCGTCCTCGGCCTCCGGGTTCCAGATCGGCACCTTGCACGGGAACGGGAGACCCATCTTGTCGAACGTGGCCTTGTCACCCGGACCCATTCCGATGACGGCTCTACCGCCGGAGATCCAGTCCAGCGTGGCGATGTTGCTCGCGGTGATCAGCGGGTGCCTCGTGTACGGGTTCGTGATACCCGGACCCATCCTGATGTTGCTCGTGATGACGGCCGCCAGCGTGAGGACGCCCATGTAGGAGTAGTTGTTGTAGTGGTCACAGATCCACGCGTACTCGAAGCCGTTGTCCTCGGCGACCTTGATCAGGTGAGCGATCTTGGTGGGCTTGTCGTCCGGTAGGAGCTCGATACCGAACCTGACCTCCTCCGCCAAGGGAAAGAACCCCCGCAACGGTTTTCGGGGTCCATCGAGGTAACCCGGCCCCCGGACTTAAATACGGAAGGCCGTCGCCACGGCCGAAGCTCGGTTAAACGTTTCGATTTACCATCCAGTCAACCAAGAGTTAACTCAGACCGCCAACCTTGATATCCGCTCGCACCGGGTGCGGACACCGCCGGGGGGTGAGGAACGTGGTCCAGGACATCCCCGTCGGGGAGATAGCGAGGAGGGAGGTCGTGACCGGAACGCCCACCGAAACCGCCGCCGAACTCGCCTACAAGATGAGGGAACGCGGCATAGGAAGCGTCGTGATAGTCAACGAGAACAACGAACCAATAGGCATCGTAACCGAAAGAGACCTAGTCATCAAAGTGGTATCGGAAGGGAAACACCCCGATGAAGTGATAGCGGAGAACATAATGTCGTCTCCAGTAATCACGGTAGAGGAAGACATAGATGTCAACGAAGCCATCAAAATAATGGTGAACAGGGGCATAAGGAGACTGCCTATAGTGGACGAAGAAGGTAAATTAGTAGGAATAATAACCATGCAGGATCTACTGGCTATAGAACCCCATATTATTCAAACTATCGAGGAGGAACTGAAGAGATTCGAGGAGGAATTAGAGGAAAGACAAGTGGAAGAGAGGAGAATAGAAGGTGTTTGTGATTTATGTGAAACGTACTCAGAAGAACTGAGATTCGTCGACGGGATGTGGGTATGCCCCGAGTGTTACGAGGAGATACTAGGACGGGAACCCGAGGAGTGAAGGCGAGATGCTGACGAGGCGCTCCGGCCTCCCTGACACCTCGATAGTGAGGGTGGCCACGACCGAGGTGGTCTCCCTACCTCCCACCGCCACCGTGAAGAGCGCCGTCGACACCATGGTCAGGTACGGGTTCAGGCGGGTCCCGGTCACGGAACCCGACGACAGAACCCTGGTCGGCGTCCTGACAGGGAGGGACGTCCTCGAGTACCTGGTGGGCGAGAGAAAGGAGATCCTCGACCGCAGGCACGAAGGCAGGTTCCTCCCCGGCCTCCACGAACCCATACGCTCCCTCATGAGGACCGAGGTCTACGTCGTGACGCCGTACGACACCGTGGGCAAGGCCGTCAAGACCATGATGAAGTTCGACGTGGGCGCCCTCCCCGTCGTCGAGGGGGACAAGCTCGTAGGCATAGTGACGGAGAGAGACCTCGTCTTCGACATGTACGACGTGGTCTCCGACGTCCCCGTGTCCGAAGCCATGACACCGGACCCCGTCACGGTACCGCCCGACTCCTCGCTCCTCGAGGCCGCGGAGACCATGGTGAAGGAGGGGTTCAGGAGGCTCCCGGTCGTGGACGGCGACAGACTCGAGGGCATAGTCACGATGACCGACGTTCTCCACCACGTTTCCGTGAAGTCGTCCGAGATCGACCCGGACGCCACCGTGGAGGAGGCCCTCGACGTGCCCGTGTCCGACGTGATGACCGAGGACGTGATCACGGTCTCCCCGGACGATACCCTCGAGGAGGCCGTCCTCAGGATGAAAGGCGCCAGCGTGGGGGGCCTCGTCGTCGAGGAAACCGGAGACGTGGTGGGCATACTCACGGAGAGGGACGTGCTCCACGCCATCGCCGAAGCTATTTGACGCCCCCGGTTCGCCTCACTTCGAACCGGGGGTGACCGAGGTGTCGACGCTGGCGGTTGAAGTGCCCAAGGACCTGGCCAAGGCCCTCAGGAACGAGACGCGGAGGAAGATCATAGAAATACTCCGGAAAGAGGGCCCCATGACGGTGTCCCAACTGGCCCGACGCCTCGACATGTCGAAATCCACCGTCCACTACCACCTGCAGGAGCTCAAGAAGGCCGGCTTCGTCGACGTGGTCATGGAGGAGCCCGGACCCGCCATCCCCAAGAAGTACTACGGTCTCAAGGCCGAACCCGTCGAGATAGGCGAGCCCAGGATAGACGACGCCGTGGAGTACGTCAAGAACGTCCTGAAGAGGTCCGAGGACCCCGAGATCGCGGTACTCCACGCCGTGGCGGCCTCCTACAGAGCCATCCTCGAGTCCATAGGGGTGGACACGGAGGGCATCCTCTACGAGTTGGGACAACGTGTGGGCAGGGAACTGGCCAGGGAACTCGACGAGGAGGACGCGGAACGCGTCCTCGAGAGGCTCCTATCCGGGATAGGGAAGGAGATCGAGGTCGAGAGGAAGGACGGCAAGGTGATCGTGTCGATAAAGGGGTGTATGGAGTGCTCCGACCTACCCTACGGGCCCGCCTGCCACTTCGAGGCCGGTCTGATAGCCGGGGTCCTCGAGGAACTCGAAGGGGACGGTTGGAAGACCGAGGAGGTCATGTGTTCCGGGGCCGGCGCGGAGGCGTGCGTGTTCGAGGCCGAGAGGACGGAAGGGTGAGACGTTCGACGTAATTCGAAAATCTTAAAACGGGGCGGGGTAGGCCCCGGATGGGGTGATGCGAGATGGAGTTCGAGAAGTACCTTGAGGAGTGGTTCAAGGGCGAGACCACCGAGGTAGGCATCTACATGGCCATGGCCATCGCCGCCAGGGAGCTGGGCTACCCCGAGGTCGGCGACCTACTCGAGCAGATCGCCATGGACGAGGCCAGACACGCGGCCGCCGCGGCCCTGATAGCCGGTAAGGTCGAGATCGACGAGGACGCCCTGATCGAGAAGATGGAGGAGATGATCGAAGGGGAGAAGAACGCGTACGAGACCAGGATGGACGAGGCCGACCACCACTCGGACGAGCTGGACGACGAGGTCATCACCATGCTCAAGGCCACGGCCTACGACGAGAAGCACCACAGGAAGATGCTGATGGCCGCCCTGGAGAAACTCAAGGGCTAAACCCTTTCTTCCCCCTCCCGACATCGTTACGAAAGTCATAACGTTGGGGGGAGCCCACCTGAGATACGTGGACGCACACCTACACCTCGACGTCAGGAGCTACGAGGACCTGGAGAAGATGGCCCTCGCCGGGATAAGACACGTCGTCACCTGCGCCCACGACCCGTACCCAGGCATGACCAGGGAGGTCTACGAGGCCCTCTACAGGAGACTCATCGAGATCGAAACGATGAGGGGGGAAAGGGCCGGTCTGAAGGTCCACGTGGCCATCGGCGTCCACCCCGGCGGCATCCCGGAGGACCTCGAAGGAACCCTCGAGACGATCGAGAAGCACGTGGAGAAGGACGAGATCACGGCCATAGGGGAGACCGGCCTGAACGCCGAGGTGACCCCTACCGCCCGTAAGGCCCTCGAGGCCCAACTGGACATCGCGCACGAGTACGATCTACCCATCATCGTCCACACGCCCGGCAGGAACAAGGAGGAGGTAACCCGCGAGGTCCTGAAGATCCTGGCCGAACACCCCATCGACGGGGAACTCGTGCTCGTCGACCACGCCTCACCCGAGACGGCCCCCGAGATAGCCGAGGAAGGGTACGCCGTGGGCCTCACCCTCAGACCCGGCGAACTCACCGTCGAAGAGGCCGCCGACATCGTCGAGAACCTCGCCGACGGGGCGAGACTGGTGGCCAGCAGCGACCTGGGATCGATGGCCGCCGATCCACTCGCCCTCCCGAGACTCGCCCTGGAGCTCGAGCGTAGAGGGGTCGAAAAGGCGACCATCCGCGCCGTCGTCCACGACGAGGCCGCCTCCCTCTACCGTATCCGGGAGTGAAGCGCGCGTGGCCCCGACCGTGGCGGTGATCTACTCCGATACCTTCGCGGAGAGACTCGTCGCGAACCTCGCCAACGAACCCGGTCACTGCAGGGCTTGCGGGCCCGCGTGCGACGGGTGCAAGTACGGGAGGTACTCCCTCGCCGACGACATCCTGGCCGTCGAGGAGGTGCCCCCGCCCGAGTCCCTACCGCCCCTGATCGAGGACCCGGAACGCCACCTACCCCAACTCCCCGAGGTCGACGTCCTCATCGCCGTGAAACTACACCCCGACCTCCTCCTCGCCCTCCCCGAGAACACCGAGACGAGGGCGATCCTCGTCCCCGTCGAATCCCCCGACTGGATCGACAGGTACACGGCGGAGGAACTCCGAGAAACCTGCGAGGAACTGGGCATCGAGTGCGAGATAGCCAGACCCGCCTGCACCCTCGACCCCGACGGTCCGACCCTCGACGAACTGTGCGAGGCCGCCGTGATAGGGAAGCCGAGGATCTCCGTCGAGGTCGATGGAGACGTGATAACCGACGCGGAAACCCTGAGATCCGCCCCCTGCGGGTGCACGTGGTACGTGGCCAAATCCCTGGTGGGCGTCGACGCCGACCCGGAACGCGTCAAGGCGGCCGTCTCCGAGGCTCATCACTCGTTCCCCTGCACGGCCTCCATGGACGTCGATCCCGAGCTCGGCGACACACCCCTTCACGTGGCCGGTCGCCTCCACATCGAGGCGGCCCTCCGGGCGCTGAAGGAGGCCCTAGGGTAACGCCCTCTCCAGAACCCTCTCGAAAACCTCCCACCTGGGACCGTTCAACCCGAAGGCCCTCCTCAACTCCGGCTCCACGTCCTCGGGCCCGTATCCCACCGGCCTGTACGTGGACACCAACCTACCCTCCTCGTCCCTCTCCGCCCGTAACTCGACCTCACCCGACTCCAACAGCTCGAATATCGCGTCCTTCACGTCGACCGAGAAATACGGGGCCTTCAACAGCATGCAGTGCCCGTAGTTCGTCCCCGTGAGCGGCCTCCCGGTCTCCCTCTCGAACCCCTTGTCGATCAGGTACACCGTCCTGAACAGGGATCTCTTGTCGATCCCCGGCCTCACCGCCACGATGTACTTCACGAGGGGCTTCAGGTCGACGCCCGCCGGCTCGGCCGAGTGGCACCTACACCTCGCGTGCACACAGGGCACCCCCTCAGCCCAGCATCGACCTCAGGAAACGTGAGAACCCCGCCTTCCACGGGCCCAGGACCTCGGCCACGGGACCGGGTGGGGGTTCATCGGGTTCCTCATCGCCCGGTTCCAGCTCGAACACGGACGCCAACACCCTGACCACGGTCTCCACGCCGGAGGGGGCCCTCCTCAGCGTGGACAGGGCCGTCCCCAACTGTCTGATCGCGAGCCTGGCCAGTCTGAACGCCGAGGCGTCCGACATCCCGGAGAGCCACTCGACGAACGCGACGGTCTCGGTCCCGGGTTTCCCCAGGTACATCACCCTGGGTTCGGGGTGATCGAGCGTCCTGGGGAAAGACGCCACCATGTACGGGCCGTGGGTCTTGCGTCCGCTCCTTCTGAAGGTGGCCCTCACCCTCGGGGATCTTCCCCTGACGTAGACCTGCCTGAGTACGCGTAGGGCCCGGATCCTCTCGACCGGGTCCGAGGGTAGCGGGACGTCCTCCCATATCACGGGGCTCGCCTCCGACCGTGGGTACGGTTGTAAACGGTTCGGATCCCGTTTATCCGTTGCGGTGAAACCCGATT
The DNA here is from genome assembly GCA_013154335.1 of Methanopyri archaeon. Taxonomy (GTDB): domain Archaea; phylum JAADCQ01; class Methanopyri; order Methanopyrales; family Methanopyraceae; genus Methanopyrus. The sequence goes on along the minus strand of JAADCQ010000026.1, from coordinate 8,023 downwards.
TTCCGCGGGGGACCTCGTTTCACGCGTGATGCGGGCCCGTGTGCGTGCGTTTACAACGGTGCCGTTCGGAGTCCCCGATGGCCCCTTGTTCGATTAATGTCAAACGTTAGAACTACATCGACAGACTTATAAACGGGCCGCCCGCACCCGGTCCCGGAAACGTCAGAACAAACCCGAACAGGTGGTGCCCCATGGCCGAGAAGAAGAACGGTTGCCCGTACACGGACGAGGTCGTCAAGCCCCTCGTCGAGCACGCGAAGGAACTCAACGAGGAGATCCCCGAGATCGAGACCCCGCACATCAGGTGGCCCGTCCAGTTCCCCAAGTGCCCGTACGGTAAGCAGGGCGTCTGGTGCAACATCTGTTCCAACGGCCCCTGTAGGATAACCGAGAAGACCCCGAGAGGCGTGTGCGGAGCCACCGCGGACGTGATCGTGGCCAGGAACTTCCTGAGGCACGTGGCCGCCGGTACCGCGTGCTACGTGCACTGCCTCGAGAACGCCGCCAGGGCCCTCAAGTCCGTGCCCGACGAGGAGTCCCCGTACGAGGTGAGGGACGAGAAGGCCCTCGAGTACGCGGCCGAAGTCTACGGGATCGACGCGTCCGGCAAGCCCGAGGACGTGGCCGAGGAGATCGCCGACTTCATCCTCGAGGACATCTACAAGCCTAGGTACGAGGAGTCCGAGGTGTTCAAGGCCGTCGTCCCCGACTGGAGGGTGGAGATGTACGAGGAGATGGGCCTGATCCCGGGCGGAGCCAAGTCCGAGATCCACGACGCCCTCGTCAAGACGAGCACCAACCTGAACTCCGACCCCGAGGACATGCTCCTCCACACGCTCAGGCTCGGACTGATCACGGGCCCGATCGCGCTGTTCGGCGTCGAGATGATCAACGACATCCTGTTCGGCAGCCCCGAGATCACCAAGACCGAAGGCGGTCCCGGTATCCTGGACCCGGACTACGTCAACATCATGACCACGGGTCACCAGATGCCCCTGCAGAAGTACCTGACCGACGCCGCCGAGAAACTCGAGGACGAGGCCAAGGCGGCGGGCGCCAAGGGCATCCGCATCATAGGAGCCACGTGCGTGGGAGACGACTTCGAGGCCAGGGCCGAGCACCTACCCGACACGTACGCGGGCTTCGCCGGTAACAACTTCACGACCGAGGCCCTCGCCGCCACCGGCCTGGTCGACGCGATCGTGAGCGAGTTCAACTGCACGTTCCCGGGCCTCAAGTTCTACGGCGAGAAGCTGGACGTCAAGCTCATGGCCGTGGACGACGTGGCCAAGGTGTGGGGAGCCGAGCTCATCACCTGGGACCCGGACGAGGCCGAGAAGGTCGCCGAGACCGTCGTCAAGAAGGCCATCGAGGCCTTCAAGCAGCGCAGGTCCAAGCTCGAGGGCAAGACCTACAACCCGACGCACAAGCACGAGAACGTCGTCGGCTTCGGTTACTTCTCGATAGAGGAGGCCGTCGGCTGGGAGAACGTGCTCGAGCTCATCACCGAGGGCACGATCAGGGGAGTAGCCGCCGTCGTCGGTTGTACCAACCTGTCGAGCGGCGGTCACAACGTGCCCGCGGCCACGCTGGCCAAGGAGCTGATCAAGAGGGACATCCTCGTCCTCGGAGCCGGATGCGTGAACGGGGCCCTGGCCAACGCCGGGCTCTTCAACCCCGAGGCCGCCAAGCTCGCGGGCGAGAACCTCAGACAGGTGTGCGAGGAGCTAGGTATACCGCCCGTGCTGCACTACGGACCGTGTCTGGCCATCGGTAAGATCGAGCACCTGGTCTTCGAGATCGCCGAGATACTCAGGGAGCAGACCGGCGAGGAGATCGACATCCCGGACGTGCCCGCCGTCGCCAGCGCCCCGCAGTGGCTGGAGGAACAGGCCCTGGCGGACGGCTGCTCCGCCCTGGCGCTGGGTATCACCCTACACGTGAGCCCGATACCGCCGGTCACGGGCAGCGAGGTCGTCACCAAGACGCTGCTCGAGGACCTCCCCGACCTGACGGGAGGCGAGCTGATCCTGGAGACGGACATGGTCAAGGCCGCGGAGATCCTGGCCGAGAAGATCGAGGAGAAGAGGAAGCGCCTAGGTATCTAAGCCTTCCTTCTTCACCCCCAATAACTTTTCGAAAAGGGGAACCTCCCGTATGGAGATCAAGACCGTACGCATCCCGACCGGCACCCCGGGCGACATCCACGCCGTCATGGAGGTCTCCGACGGCGTGATAGTCAACGCCGAGGTATGCTCCAGCACCACCCCCCTAGCCTGGGAAACCCTGGTACTCGAGAAACACCCCGAGTTCGCGATCGTGGCCGCCGAAAGGGTCTGCGCGGGCTGCGACGCCAGCGCCGGCCTCGCCGTGGCCGAAGCCATCGAGAACGCCCTCGAAGTCCAGGTACCCGACGCCGCCACCGAGGCCAGGGAAGCCCTCAACGCCGCCAACACCGTGAGATCCCACGCCACGAGCCTCCTCAAATCCGACCTCGACCTCGACGCCGACGCCCTCTACACCGTGATCAAAGCCGCCAAGAAGGTGCTCCACGCCCTGGGACGCAAACCCGACCACCCACCCGCCATAACACCCGGAGGACTCGAACTCGAGACCATCCCCACCGCCAAGGTGGAGAACGCCGCCAAGGAAGCCCTCGAGACCGCCGAGAAGATCAAGGACGACACCGCATCCGCCGTCGACGACCTCAAGGACGAGATCCAGGCCGAGATGAACGTGGAAACGTACGGCGAACCCGGCTACAAGGCCGACCTGACCCCCGACGACGTCGAGATCGTACCGCCCGACGAGTTCTACCGCATGAAGAGCGCCCTCGAACTCGCCAACAACCACGTCGCCCTCGTGGACGGTAACCCGACACTCGTCGGCCCCCAAGCCAGGAAGAACCTCACCGACCACCCACTCGACGCCTACACCGCCAAGGCCGAGGAGATCGTCGAATCCCTCGAAAAGATCGCCGAGACCTCCGAGAACCTCGACCCCAACGCCGACGTGAAGACCGACGTCGAGTACACCTCCGGGGAAGGCCACGCGGCCGTCGAAGCCCCGGAAGGAACCCTACTCGTCACGATCAAGCTGAGGAACGACCGCGTCGACGAGGCCCTCATGGTGACACCCTCCAACGTCAAGGCCGCGGTCGCCGGCCGCGTCCTGAAGGACCTCGAGGAGGAACACGCCCCGACCGTGATCAAAGCCCTCGGCCTCTCCGGCCGCTGCCTCACCCACTGAGGGGTGACCCGAGATGAAGATCGCCGTACTCTCCCTCATGGCGTGCGGCGCCTGCGCCCGCAACCTCGAGGAAGCGTGCCACGAAACCGGCCACGAGATAGTCTGGTCCAGCCTGGACGGCGACACCGGCAAACCCGACGCCGACGTCCTCTTCATCGACGGAGCCGTCGACTTCACGGACCACGAGACCCTCGAAAAACTCCAGGAAACGACCTCGGCCGTCGGCACCGTGGTATCCCTCGGATCCTGCGCCGCCACCGGAGGCTTCGAGAGACACGTCATCGGCATGAGGGACCCGGACAGGTACCACTTCACCGTCTTCCCGGCCGCCAAGTTCACCGACACCGACTACGCCATCACCGGATGCCCACCCACCACCGACGCCATAGCCGCCTTCCTCCAAGCCCTCGACGAGAGGGACGAGGAAGCCCTCAGACCCTACAAGGTACTCTCCGGCGACTACCACGCCCTCAAACCGGACCTACCCGCACCCGTCACCGGCCCGGAACTACCCGTCGAAGACGTCCTACTCACGTCCAACAAGGACCTCTGCCTGGGATGCGACCTCGACGTCATAGAGAAGGACCTCTTCTGCGTCGGCTGCGGCACCTGCTCCACCGCGTGCCCCGCCATGGCCATCGTCATGGACGAGAAACCCGTCATCAGACAGGAGAGATGCATCAGATGCGGCACCTGCTTCGCGAGCTGCCCACGCTCCTTCAAGACCACCAGGGGGTGAACCACGATGCGTAAGATCCTCCGCAAACTCGTGGGCAAGGAGGAAGAGACCGAGACCGGAACCGACGGCGGCGAGAGACCCCTCGACCCCGAACTAGTCGGCGAGTACAGGACCGTCCTCCTCACCAGGGCCACCGACGAACGCGTACGCGAGGCCGGACAGGACGGAGGAACCACCACCGCCCTACTCGCACACGCCCTGGACGAGGGCCACGTCGACGCCGTCGTGGCCGCCGTCAAGAAGAACGGCTGGAAACCCGAACCCAGGATCATCACCGACCCCGACGAACTCATCGAAGCCGCCGGCTCCAAGTACTCCATATCACCCAACGTATCCCTCCTCAACGAAGCCCTCGCCGCCCACGAATCCGTGGCCATCGTCGGAACACCCTGCCAGATCACGGCCGTCAGGAAGGCCCAGAAGTACCCGTACGGCCTACCCGACACCGACGCCGTAGCCCTAACCGTCGGCATATTCTGCACCGAGAACTTCGAGTACGACAACCTCCTGGCCCTACTCAAGGACATGAACGTCGACATCGACGACGTCGAGCGCATGGACATAAGCAAGGGCAAGTTCATAGTCCTCACCAAGGACGGCGAGGAACACACCGTACCCGTCAAGGAACTAGGCCGCTACTCGAACGAAGCCTGCGAGTACTGCACCGACTTCACCGCCGAGGAAGCCGACGTCAGCGTCGGATCCGTCGGAGCCCCCGACGGGTGGAACGTACTCATAGTCAGGACCGAAACCGCCGAAGAACTCGTCCAATCCGCCGTCGAGAACGACGTCCTCGAGACCAAGGACCCCGAGGAGGGCAACCTGAACCTCGTGGAGAAACTCTCCGAAGACAAGAAGACCCGCATCCAGGCCTCCAAGTGCGCCACCTGGCGCCCCTACCACCCCAACGTGCCCCTCTAACCCCCGACACCCTTTTGTCCCGCCGACACCCCGCGCCCCCCACCAACGCCCCTGGGGGGCGCGGGACCCACATGATCGAACCCCGCGATTTCCTCCGCTACTTCCTCTACTCCTACGTCGTGACGTCCGCACAACTACTCGGCAACAAGGCCCCCACCCTCAGACGCATGGTCTGCAGGAACGCCGTCAAAGCCATGCTCGAGGAACACCCCGAACTCAAGGAAAAAGACCCCATCGAACTCGCCGTGAGCATCGCCGAAAGCTTCCTCGGCGCCAACACCGAGAAGGAGGAGAAGGACGGCGAAACCGTCGTCCACGTCAGGGGATGCCGCATCTGCCCACGGGACCTCATCGACGCCTTCGTCGAGGAACACCCCAACCTCGAGGAACACGTGTACGGGTACAACGTCTGCGCCTTCACCACCATGCTCCAGGAGATACTCGAAGCCCTCGACGAGGAGATGGAACTCGAGCACGAACCGGAGGGTAGGGGACACTGCCGCGTCATACTCAGGAAGAAATCGTAAACAGGATAGTTTCCTTATTAAAACCCATAACGCCGCGCACCGCCGCCCGCATCGAACGCGACGTCGACCCGCAGTACCACGCCGTCGCGACCCTCACCCACCACCTACCCCCCGCCCGCGCCGCCGCCGCGACCATCGCCATAGCCATCACCAGCTACCAACTCTCCGGACCCGGCGAGGAATGGTGGAACGAGGCCGCGCACGCCCTCACCCGGGCCCCCGAGGACGAACCCGTGCACGAGACCCTCGCCCGATACCTACCCCGCTCCCGCAACAACAGGAGGCTCACCGAACAGAAGGCCCGAAGGCTCGCCAAGGCCGCCCCCTTCCTCCTATCCCTCGACACCGAAGCCGTGCACCGTTACCACCGCGACATGACGTCCCTCGCCAGGGACCTGGCCCGCGCCCTCGACACGGACCCCGGATCCAAGACCGTCGTCTTCGCCGTCAAAACGTTCGGGTACGCGGCCAGGGAGATCACGGGCGAGTTCGTGCCCTACCCGTTCGAGGTTCCCATCCCCGTCGACTCGAGGATAACGAGGATCACGCGCGGGATAACGGACGAGGACCCGGTCACGTTCTGGGACCGCGTGGCGAGGCGTGCGGAACTGCCTCCCCTCCACCTGGACACGGTGTTGTGGCTCTCGATGAGCCCCAAACCGGAGGTCGTCAGGGGGCTCAGGAAGACGTCCCCGGAGGTCGCGAGGGTGGTCGATACGGTGAGGGAACTGCTCGGTCACCCCTAAAGGGGCTCCTCACTTCCCTCGGACACCGCGGTATCGATCATCCCGAGTATCGTTATGGAACTCGTAACGATTGTGGGAAAGGCGGGAGTTCATCGCCCCCCGCGCAAGCCCGCCCTCGGGGCTCTCGTGGCCCCGCCGCATCATCCCCGCCGCTGGAGGTGATCCAGCCGCAGGTTCCCCTACGGCTACCTTGTTACGACTTCGCCCCCCTCGCCCCCCGGGGGCTCGGGTGGCGTGACGGGCGGTGTGTGCAAGGAGCAGGGACGTATTCACCGTGCCATTCTGAGGCACGGTTACTACCGATTCCACCTTCATGCGGGCGAGTTGCAGCCCGCAATCCGAACTACGACGGGGTTTATGGGATTTCCTTCCCCTTTCGGGGTCGGATCCCATTGTCCCCGCCATTGTAGCCCGCGTGTAGCCCGGGGGTTTCGGGGCATACGGACCTGCCGTCGCCCCCACTTTCATCCGCCTTATCGGCGGCGATCCCCGCAGAGTGCCCGGCGCCCCTTACGGGGCCCGCTGGCAACTGCGGGTGGGGGTCTCGCTCGTTACCTGACTTAACAGGACACCTCACGGCACGAGCTGACGGCGGCCATGCACCTCCTCTCAGCTCGTCCGGCAAGGTCGTCAACCTGGCCTTCATCCTGCTGTCGCCCCCGGTAAGGTTTCCGGCGTTGAATCCAATTAAACCGCAGGCTCCACCGGTTGTGGTGCTCCCCCGCCAATTCCTTTAAGTTTCAGCCTTGCGGCCGTACTCCCCAGGCGGCGGACTTAACGGCTTCCCTACGGCACTGGGGCGGCTCGTGGCCGCCCCAACACCTAGTCCGCATCGTTTACAGCCGGGACTACCCGGGTATCTAATCCGGTTTGCTCCCCCGGCTTTCGGCCCTCACCGTCGGACCCGTTCCAGCCGGACGCCTTCGCCACTGGCGGTCCCCCCGGGATGACAGGATTTCACCCCTACTCCGGGGGTACCTCCGGCCTCTCCCGGTCCCAAGTCCCGCAGTTTCCCCGCCGACTCCCGCGGTTAAGCCGCGGGCTTTCGGCGGGGACCCACGGGACCGGCTACGGCCCCTTTAGGCCCAATAAAAGCGGCCACCACTTGCGGCGCCGCTATTACCGCGGCGGCTGGCAGCGGTCTTGCCCGCCGCTTTCTACCCGGGGCTTTTTACACCCCGGTACAGCCGCCGGAGCTTTGCCCCGACGGCACTCGGGGTCCCCCCGTCGCGGTTGCCCGCATTGCGGAGGTTTCGCGCCTGCTGCGCCCCGTAGGGCCCGGGGCCTTGTCTCAGTCCCCGTCTCCGGGCTCCGGCTCTCACCGCCCGTACCGATTATCGGCTTGGCGGGCCGTTACCCCGCCAACTACCTAATCGGCCGCAGGCCCATCCTCGGGCGGACCCGGGCGGCATGGGCCCGGGCCCCTTTCGGCGGAGGACCGTTCCAGGCCGCCCCGCCTATCGGGGATTAGCCCCACTTTCGCGGGGTTATCCCCGTCCCGAGGGTAGGTTACCCACGTGTTACTGAGCCGTCCGCCGGGCCGCCCCCATAGCCGGGCGGCCCTCGACTTGCATGGCTTAGTCGGACCCCGATAGCGGTGGCCTCCGGCAGGATCAACCGGAGTTAGGTGGCGGCCGCAAGGATTCGGGTCCGCGGCGGGGCTCTCACGGCCCCGAGGGCGGGCTTGCGTCGGCCCCGGGGCCCCCAGGGTCGTTCCCCTGGGGGTTGCCCGGGGCCCCATCGGGGGGCTCCTTCCCGCGTCCACGCCCCCTAGTTCCCGGGGTCTATATAAAAATTTCGCCATCTCGAAACCCGAAAATCACGTATGAACACGGGCCGGG
>JAADCQ010000028.1 GCA_013154335.1 Methanopyri archaeon | reverse complement strand
ACGATCGTGCAGTCCGGCCTCCCCAACACCGGGAACGACCTGGGGGCCCTCCCCTCCACGATGGATCTCAACCGACTCAAGGTCGGGGAGTCGGGCCCGTCCTCGCCCAACACGGCCTCCAAGGCCTCCCACGGGGAATCGCACGACCTGGACAGGGAAACCCTCGCCCTCGAGACGAGCCTCGCCACGGCCCTCGCCACCGGCCACACGTTATCGATCCTTCTAACGCCGACCCTACCCCTCGACAACCTGTCGTCGATCACGTCCCTCGCCCTCGAAACGAGCACGCTCACGTCCTCCTCCGGGATCCCGAACACCACGCTCACGGTCTCGAACCTCATACGTCCGAACCCCCGAACAGCGACTCGATGATCTCGAGGAAACCCTTCATGTGGCGGCGACGACCGCCACGACGCACGCACAGGGGGATACCCAGCATCGTGGCCGACCTCACGACCGGGAGTTCGGGGATCTTGACGACGGTCCCGTCGAACCCCTCCAGGTGCGAGGATAGGATATCGTCGAAGAACCTCCTGAACTCCCTGGCCTGACGACGGGGAGGGATCCTGTTCACGACGGCCAACCCGGAATCCCCGAAACGAGCCAGCTGTCCCGCGCTCTCGGGGTCCACCACGGGTACGACCTCCACGTCCCCGGGGCTCAGCACCCTCAACACGTCGTCGGACTCGAGGTTCAACGGAGGGGTATCGATGATGCCCACCGGCTCCCCCCTCCTCCCGATGCGGTCGAAGGCGCGGGGGGCGTCCTTCCTCAGCACGTGTCGGAACGCGTCCGGTACCGGGATACCCTCGTTGGGAACGGCCACGAGCAACGAGGGATCGGCATCGTTCCCGACGAGATCGTGATCCTCGAAGGAACCGCGGGCCCCCTCGACGGGCACCTCCACGCTCGGATCGTACACCGCGGCGTACAGGTCGAAATAGCCGGGGTAACCGGGCCTCACGGTCTCCAACCTGAACGGTCCGACATCGAACAGGTCGTACACAGTCCTACCTCCGCGCGCGCGTTGACTGTCCAGGTCGAAAACGACCACGGGCACGCCCTCGGACGCCAGGAGGGTGGCCACGTTGAACGCGACGACGGTCTTCCCGGTCCCGCCCTTGGACGCCGCGAACGCGACCAGACGGGACAACCCTCCCCTACCCCTCCGACGGGATAGGGAAGCCCAGGCCGATGATACCGATATCAAGAATACCGTCGGAACTACGCGTGAACCATAAGTCAACGTTATGGATATCGTAACGATTCCCGGTTTGGTGGGCCCGCCGGGATTTGAACCCGGGACCACCGGCTCGTCAGGCCGGCGTTCTGCCGGGCTGAACTGCGGGCCCTTCCCCCGTGGCCCGCCGTGATCCGCCCTCCCTCACCGGTATTTAAACGTTATGACCGTTCCGGTGCGACACCGGCGTCCCGACGCACCCACCGCCGCATCCCCGACCGGTTCCAGCGAACCCACCGGGCGAGCGACCGCACCCAGCGTCGCTGTTAACCAAATGGCAAACAACCACTTCTTTCCGAAACGATATCATACCTCAACCCGGAGATCGCGCGACGTACCCGCACCCGGAGGACCGTGGAGGGTGAAGGGAGCACTGGTGGCGATCGTGATCATCGCCCTGATCGCGTCGACGTCCGCCGGTGCCGCGGAGCGCGTTCAACTGCCGGGCGGACCCAACTGGTCGTTCGACGAGGACATCGTGGCGGGCGACGATCCCTCACTCAGAACTCAGGAAGTCACCGTACACCACGGTATCGACCACGCCGGGTTTTATCCCCTAGATATATACTGGAGTTGGAAAAAGACCCTGAGCGCGGAGACCGACTCCGGAGAGGTCACGTTCCACCTGGCCCCCGCGGACGGGTACAACGCGTTCCTGGCGGACAATCGACTGATACTGTTCCCGAAGTTCGAAGGGAAGTACCCCACCACCGTTTACATCGCTTACATCGCGGTGAACTGGTGGGAGAGCGATGGGCACCGATGGCTTCACCCGTACCGGTGGACGGACGTGGACGTGATAACCGAGTGGTACGGGGGCACGTTAAGGGTCAAGCTCGCCGACTGGTGCCTGCGCGGCGTGACCGGATCGTGTTACCCGGGTAGCGGTGGCGGGACGGGGTACGTCTGGCTGAAGAACCCCGAGGGCCCCGACGAGTACATCCCGGTCGAGTGGGAAAACGTACCGGCCGAACCCGGCTTCCCGGCCCGGGCGAGCGCCGACGGCGTCCAGCGGATCGGCTGGAACGTCTGGGTCCTGAAGATATCTTCCCCGTGGGACGGTATCGTGGGGATCAGAATCCACGTACCGGCGGAGAACCCTCCGGGCTACCCACCGCACGTCTGGGTAGTCGCGGTGATAGCGGAGTACCCCGACGGAGGCGGATCGACGCCGCGACACCTACGCGTTGTCCTTCTGAGGCACACCGGGTTGGACGGCACGTATCCCCTACCGGAAGCCGACGCCGTGATGACGTCGTGGTCGTCCCCGTACTTCAGATCGCGCGTGAACTCGCGGACGCTACTCGTCGATACCCTGCCGTACAGCGTGAACGAAGGATACGGAGAAAGGGTGGTTTGTCGCGACAAGTACGGTAGGTTCTGGTTAAGCTTAGGCGGGGAACTGATCCCGTTCGACCTCGAGTTCGAGGGGTGCGGCGTCGGATCCGACGTCGAAAGCACCGTGGTACTACCGAAGCCGGCGCGAGCCGTGTACCTGCTGTACGTGGCCACCTGTTGGTGGAACGACCGAGGGGACCCCGTGGACCAGTACCCTATTTTGGTTCGGTATTCCGACGGGACGGCGAGTGGACTTTCGGTGCGTATCGTGGACTGGTGCGCGCTCGATCCGGAAGCGTACGACGAAGAACGACGGATGATCGCCGCCCTGGCGTGCCCCGACCCACAACCGTACTGGGTCGACGGTGAGCCACTGGCCTTCCAGACCCCAGCCCTCGCGTTCAAGGACAGAGGAGACGGCAAACACCCGGTCGCCTGGCTCCTGAAGATCCAAGCGCCGCCCGGGAAACGGATCACCGAGCTGAACTTCCCGGCACGGTGGAGAAGGGGTGGCACCCTCTGGATACTGGCGATAACGGAGCTGACCCAGGACGGGAAGTACTACTCGGTCCTCCCCGACGAGAAACCGCTGTGGGACCCGAACCGGAGGGAGACGTGCCCCTACACCCCCCACTCCGACCTCGACCTCTGCACCCTGCTCGGTGTCCCCTTCGTGCTCAGGTATTACGTCGACAACGTGCCGGCACCGACTCTCGACATGCTCTGGGAAGCGTACGTGCGTGGGGTGTTACCGCCGGACGACGGGCTCACCACCGATTTCGAGTCCATCCTGAACGGCGTCCGGTGGTACACCCAAAACGTCCCCGAGGCCGCCGAAGCCCCGCGGGGCCTCGAGCTAGCGCTCTCGATGCTGACGGCGATGTACGACTTGGCGGTCGAACGACAGGCCGAGGACCTCGGGATGAAGGCGTACAGGGCGTATCCCGCGATCATCCAAGGGATCGTGTGGTCGAAGTACTCGTCGCAACTGCTCATCTACCAGCCCACGCTCGGGGTGAGCTTCTACGGTCCACCGGTCCTCGTCCGGGCGATGAACTCGTACGCGTCCATGATCCTGGCCACCGCCGAGGACCTCGTGCTCAGGATCGCCCTGGGTCGACCTCAGCTCGCGCCCTGGCAGTACGATAACGTTCAAGCGAGACAACTGAGGGAGAAGTTCATCCAGAACGCGTACTACACCCTGAACATCGACGAGACAGCGGTCAAAGACCTCACCGAAGCCATGGATCGAGGAGAGACGGACCTCGAAGATTTTCTGAGGAAAATAGGGACCGTGAGTGTCAAGGAAGCCGACGTCGAGACCGCCCCGTCGACGCTCCTCGCGCACGCCTGCGGGATCGAAACCGAGGCCACGGTGCGAACCTACTACTCGATGGCCACCGGAGAGATACTCCCCCTGGTGATCAGCCCCGACACTCTCCCCTCGAAAGGCGGAGTCACCACGGGGAGCTTCTGCAGCACGCTGACGAACAACCTGACGAAGGCGGAGCCTAGCTTCCTATCGTTGAACAGGTTCATATCGACGTTCAGACATTACTTCAACAACCCATTCATAAACGGGGCGATGGCGACGCTACTCTCATGGGGGATAGAGTGGGGGATAATTTTAGCGGCTGGGATTATACCCGTACCTTTGGCGGAACTACTGATGCTCTACGCCCCTTATATAGCAGCTCTCGGCTCATCAGCCGTTATGGCATTGTTGGATAGGTGGCTAAACAATAGGACATGGAGTCAAGTTTTCGAGGAAACCACAGTGGGCGCTGCAGCGGGCACAGGAATATATAGATTCGTCGGTAGATACATTTCAAAGATACCGGAGTACGGTGATACTACTGCTTGCAAAATAATAGCTAAATACTACGACTTCGCGTTTAATTGGAGTGCCAACTCTATATTAGCAGCTACGTCAAGCCTATGGATGATTAGGGGCTAAATTTACTTTGCATTTTCTTTATAAAGTATATTTAATGCCAATCGCCCTTGTTTATATCTTTTTTGCATCCGTTACATTATGGCCTATACTGACATTGCTAATAACAACTAGGTGGAAAAAAGCTAAAAAGATACTAGATAAGGCAATGGAATCAGGTACAATAAGTTCCTATGGAGGACTTGATAAGAAGACAAAAGTCAAATTTTATCCTACAAAGGAATTATGGTACTACGGGATTTTTGATGTTCCTCCTATAGCATTACCTATCGTGGCAATATTATCGGCAGTGACTTTAGGGAAGGGATGGAAAGATGTTACATCGTATCCTGGCATGAAAAGCTTATCTACAAGCTTACCTACATGGATATTAATAAATTCTTGTCTCTTAAGCACAATAGGTAAATTTGTGTGGTATCTTAGACTAAAGAAGTTAACAGTCAAATTCGTGGCAGAATGTAAAGATAAAATAAATCATAACGTCGCTAGAGAATTATGCAGGAGATACAAGTATATTAGCGTATATGCTCTTTGGAATATAACTTTAATGACGTGGTTTTATAATTTATTTGTAGGAGGAGTAATTGTAATTTTATTTGTATTAGTTTTTTATTTAGTTAATGATGTATCATTATTAAAAACTAAGTACTACTACAATGTCATAACTATACTAGTGAGTTTAGGAATATTAATTAATTCAATATTAATAGGATTATGGTTCTCTAGGCGTAGATATGTGTGTTCTTCAAATATACATCATAAATCTATTATTAAATACTTGATAGCAGCTGTAGTGTCTATACACACATTAATGGCGTCAGGTGTTATATACGAGTATTTAGTTAAACCATAACTTTGTTAATCTTTAATCGAACCCAATATTGTGTTTTCGATAAGGGGGAGCGGTGGTTTGCCGGGTGAGGAGCGCTCCTACGCCAGACCGCTCGGTAGGACCGCGCTGTTCTTCGTCGTGTCCGGGGGGTACTATCAGTTCTATTGGTTCTACCGCAACTGGAAGGACTTCAAGGAGTACTTGAACCTCGACTTCAACCTAGCGTTCAGGACGATCGGGTTGTTCGTACCCTTCCTCAACCTCTACCTGGTGTGGAAGCAGTTCTCGGAGATCAACGGGTTGCTCGAGGAGGCCGGGCTCGACCCGTGTTCGATCAGGACCCTACACCCGGTATGGGCCGGGTTCTTCTTCGCGGGCAACAGGGGACTGTTCTACGCGAAGACTTGGGTGGACGCGCTCTGTGCGATCGCGGCGTTGATCCTGTCCTGTGTGCCGCTCCTGGTGGTGCAGAAGAGGCTCAACGGGTACTGGAGGGAGGTGCAGGGGGATCTACCGCCGCGTGGGGTGTCCAAGGGCGAGTTGGCGGCGGTGGCGGTATCGTGTCTTCTGACGTGGGGAGAGTTGTTGGCGGTGGGGTGAGGGTTCGTCCGGCGCCCGGGATCCTTCGCGTCGATAGGGATCCCGTTCTAGGCGTCGTCGGGCGCCAAGGTCATCCGGGGGAAGTGAGTCAACGAGTCCTTCCAGACCCGTCAGCACTTCCGCCACCAGTTCGGGAATCTCCGCTACCAACGCCTCACCGGCTCGTAGGCGATGCACAACGCGACCAGCCCGGGCTCCAACAGTGCCAGCGGGACGAGGGTGAGGTCGTCCGAGGTGAGGGCTTTCACCGCGTACCAGACGTTCAACGCGGTGACGAGCGTCACCACCAGCGGTCCCAAGGCCAGCTCCGCCGTCGCCGTCATGGCCGGGAGGAGGAACAGGAGGCCGGCTACGGCCAACCCTACGCCCTCCATCCTTGGATCGTTGAGCGGGTTCCATCTCCCTTCCGCCAGCGAGATTAACCATCGCGCATCGGTCGATCGGAGCAGAACCGCCCCCTTGAGCGATGCGTCCACGATCCCCAGCCCCGCCAGCACGTCGGCCCACTCGCCCAACGTTCCCCGCCACGCCTCCGAGAACATCAGGTAGCCCGATATCACCCCGATCGACGCCGAGGTCGTGGGTAGCACGGGGGATAACGCCGTCCCGACTTTCAGACCCACCGCGGCGCCCCTCTCGTACACCGAGACCGTCCCGGTCGATGTGGTCGTCCGATGTCCTTCGGGCCGGTGGAACCCGCACAACGCGTCCGCTATCCCAGCGACGGACGCCAGAGCGTACGCCGCCGCGAACGATATCATCCCTCCGGCGGCCGCCACCTCGACGTGGCTCAACGCCCATTCTTCGAGCAGCCGGTCATCTTGCGCTGGGATCGTCGCTTCGACCGGGAGCGTGGCGGTCAGCACCACCAGGGCGAGCCCGAACGTCGCTCGGACACCCACGGGTCCTCCCCCACCGGTACGCGGGCTCGCCCCGGTTTACCCCGCGGATCGTATCCTCTTGTACGTTTCCGAGAGTGCTCGGGGGAGAATTTCACGATCGTGACGGGGTTGGGGTACACCGATCGGGTTCCGTTGGAGAACTAGAGCCGAGGGGGAAGGGGAAGAAAAGGGATCGTTCAAGCGCGCCGGCGGGCGGTCACCAGGGCCAGCGCTCCGATCACCACCATCGGGAGTACCGGCGACGTGTTCTCGGTGGTCCCGCTCGTCGTCTTCGGGGACGGTGGTAACGGTTCGCTCTTCTTCACCTCTAGGCCGCCGGACGATGCTTGGTTCTTCAACTCCTGGAGCTCCTTCTGTAGTTCCTCCACCTCGGCCTTCAGCTTCTCGACTTCATCGTTCAGACCCTGGTTCTGGCTCAGCGCGTTCACCTTCTTCTCGATCCCGGATACCTCCTTGGACAGCGAGTCTAGGCGCTGGCTCACGTCGCTCAGTTCCTTCTCCACGTCCTCGAGCTTCTGCTTGAGCTCCGAGACGTCGCCGCTGTTCTTCTCCACCTCCGAGGTCACCTCGTTCAGGTCCTCGCTGATCTTCTGCAGCTCGTCGCTCAGCTCCTTGACCTCCGACCTCACGTTACCGAGTTCCTTCTCGAGCCCCTGGATCTCCTCCGAGTTGGAGCCGACCTCGCCCTTCAGGTTCTGGAGCTCCTTCTCCACGTCCTCGAGCTTGGCCTGGATCGTTTGCAGCTCGCCTTCCAGTTTCGACACCTCGTCCTTCAGGTTCTCGAGGTTCGACAGTTCCTCCTTCAGGTCCTGCACGGCGCTCGAGTTCTCCTTGGCCTCGGACTCGACCGATGACACCCGCTGGCTCAGGGATCCCACCTGGGACTTCACGTCCTCCAGGGCGTTCTTCAGGTCCTGGACGGCCTTCTCCAGCTCGGACAGCTCGTCGCTCAGAGCCTGGATGTCGTTACCGTTCCCGCTCACCTGGTCCTCGACACCCTTGAGCTCGCTCGAGATGTCGTTCAGTTCCTCCTTCAGCGACTGGAGTTTGGAGCTCAGCTCGTCCACCTCCGAGGCCTTCGACTCGAGGCCTTGCACCTCCGACTTCAGGCCCTCGATCTCCTTCTCGAGCTCCTGGACCTTCCCGGCGACGTCTTGGAGCGTCTGGGCCAGGTCGCTCTCGTCCTGTACCTTGGATTCCAGGTCTTGGACGGTCTTCTCCAGGTCCTGAACGTGTTGCTCCAGCCCGTTCAGTTCCTCCTCCAGCGACTGGAGGGTGTTCTGTTCCTTCTGGACGTTGGATCTCAGGTTCTCGAGCTCGGACACCTTATCCTTCAGGTCCTGCACGGCGTTCTGCAGGTCCGACAGCTCCTGCTCCAGGTTCTTCACTTCCTCCTCGTCGCCGCCGATCCTGTCCTCGACGCTCTTGAGCTCGTTCGAGATCTGGCTCAGTTGGTTCTCGATCTCCGACACCTTCGAGTTGAGTTCGTCGACCTGTGAGACCTTCTGTTCGAGGTTCTGGACGTCGGATTCGAGACCCTGGACCTTCTGCTCCAGGTCCTGGACCCTGTTCGACAGGTCCTGCACGATCGTCGAGAGTCCGTTCTGGCCCTGGAGCTCCCCTTTCAGGTCGTCGACGGTGTTCTTCAGGCTCTCTACCTCTTCCTTCAGGTTTTCGAGCTCGGACTTCAGGTTCTGGACCTGGCTCTTCTCGTCCTCGAGGTCGGACTTCATGCTCTCGAGGTCCTGAACCTTCTGCTCGAGGTTCTGGAGTCCCTTGGACACGTCGTTCAGTTGGTCTTGGAGTTCCTGGATCTCCTGCTCGATCTTTTCGATGTCGCTCGACGATGGCGAGGAGCCTCCCGACTGGGACGTGGATCCTTGGCTCGAGCTAAGCTCCTGGACCTTCTGCTGGAGTTCCTCGACGTCCTGCTGTACCTTCGAGAGGGTGTCGTTCACGCTGTTCAGCTCGTTCTTGAGGTCGCTCACGGTCTTCGACAACGCCTGGATCTCGGCGCTGTTGTTGCTGACCTGTTGGGTCAGTTGGTTGACGATCGTGCTCATGTTCTGGATCAGTGTCATCTCGGCCTTGACCTCCTGGAACTCCTCGCTGACCACTTGGAGCTCGTCCGAGATCAGGCTGTTGAAGTAGTACTGTAGCGGTGGGGACGGTGTCCAGGCTTGGAAGTACTTCGAGGGGTCGAGGTACGCCTCCATGGCCTCCGTCAGGACGGCGGGGTTGGGCTCCCACAGCGAGGGTATCGCGCTAGAGTCCGGGGTTGGGGTCGTCAGCCACAGGATCAGGGCGCCCACGCCGTAGTCGACGTTGCCGAACATCTGCTTCAGGGTCTCGGTGCCGTTGTTGGTCTCGATCTCGACGTCCAGGGCCACGTCGTGGTACACCAGTTCCTCGAGGCCCAGGAGTACCTCGGTGCTTACCCCGGGGTTGCCCCACCATTCGGGCACGTTGTACGTGCCGGTGGGGTATTTGACGGTCTTCCATTCGAACCCCGCGTCCCTCGAGAACAGCCACTTCACGGCGTTCTCGAGGGTGTTCCTCAGCGATTGAACGTCGACGCTCAGCTTCAGCGTCGTGCAGTACGCCAAGACGTCCGAGAGCGCGCCGAGTGTCTCCGCTACCGGTCCGATCCTCGCGGGCACCACCGGGCCGCCGTTGACGTACTTGTTCACCTCGTCGACGGTGACGTCGACCAGTTGCGTGAGCTTGTACTTGAGGTAGTCCACGTCCGAGATCGTCAGGCCCAGGTACCCGGCGTTCAGTATCGTGAGTAGCAGGGCCTTGATCGGTAGGGCCGGGTTCAACTCGCCGAGTTGGACCTCGGTCGTCACCTCCTTCCAGTTGGCCATCAGCCAGGAGACGCCCTTCTTGATGGCCTTAACGAGTTCGTCCGTGGTGAAGATCTTGGGTTCGCTCCACTCGCCCTTCTCCACCTTCTCCAGGGCCTGGTTCAGCATTATCAGGGCCTCGCACGTCGGTTCCACCGGTGGTCTCAGCAGCGGGGTGGTGGGGGTCGTTCCGGTCGTCGACGTGGTCGGCGTCGGGGACGATAACGTGGCCTTTTCCGGCCACGAGCCGTCGTCGTTCTGCACCTTGAGCAGCCAGTACACGGTGTAGTACCTGGCGTACTGGGTCCACTCCTCGGACGGTTTCACGTGCGATTCCGGCGCGGGTTGACTCGATATGAGGCCGAGCTCCTCCGCCTTCAGCATCCCTTCGAACACGGGGTACACCGACTCCACGTCGAAGATCACCGTGACCGTGTTCCCGTTCGGGATCTCCTCCACCCAGGTGTGGTAGCCGAGGTCGTACTCCAACTGGCTCGCGGACGTGCTCGAGGTGCCACTACCGGTCGAGAACGCGGTCTCCGTCCATAGGGTTACGTAGTTCTTGCACGTCGAGGAGACCTGCTTGTAGGCCTGGGTCGTGGTCCAATCGTAGGCGGCCGCGGGGGACGCCAGGAGCACGACGACCGCCAGGGGGAGCAGGACGCGTTTCAAGCGGTCACCCCCCGGACGGATCATCCCTATTCCTTCGGTTAATTTGCGTTTCCTTTCCGATATCTAGGTATCGTTACGAAACACATAACGATACGGACGGGAACCCACCGCTCCCTACTTACCACGGGCGGACCGTCGGGACGGACCGACGGGACAAAACCACGGGGAACCGAACCATGGCCAAGGCCGAAGCACCCGCCACCGTCGCCAACCTCGGCCCCGGGTTCGACGTCTTCGGACTGGCCATCGACGGCTACCACGACACCGTCAAGGCCGAGGAGGACGAGGGCGTCCGCATCGTCACCGACGACCCCGTACCCACCGACCCACGACGCAACACCGCCGGCCTCGTCGCCCTCGAGATGACCCGGAAGTTCGACCTACCAGGGGTGACAATCGAGATCGAGAAAGGCGTACCCACCGGCGGCCTCGGGAGCAGCGCCGCCTCCGCCGTGGCCGCGGCGCTCGCCATCGACAAGGAGTTCGGACTGGGACTCGAAGAACCCGAACTCCTGAGACTCGCCGCGGAAGGGGAACGCGCCGCCGCCGGCGAACCCCACTACGACAACGTCGCACCATCCCTCCTCGGCGGCTTCGTCGTCTGGAGGTCGCCCGAACACCACGCGAAACTCACCCCACCACCCGACCTCAGGCTGATCACGGCCACCCCGACCCACGTGAAGGTACCCACCCGAAAGGCCAGGGAAGCCCTACGCCGCCAACCCCCCGACCTACCCGACGTCGTCGAGAACCTATCCGCCGTGGCCCTCATGGTCCACGCCGCACACGAAGGCGACGCAGAAACCTTCGCCCGAATGATGAACGTCGACAGGATATCCGAACCCGTCAGGAAGCGCTTCATCCCGGGGTACGACGAGCTCAAGGAGAAAGCCCTCGAAGCCGGGGCCCTCGCCTTCACGGTGAGCGGCGCCGGGCCCACCGTCGTCGCCGCCTGCCTCAAGGAGGACGCCGAGGACGTCGAGGAGACCCTACGCGAGGCGACCGACGAACGCTGGCTGATCAAAACCCACAGGCCCGACACCGAAGGCGCCAGGTAGGGAGGTGTACCGGGGCGGAAACAACGGGAACGTCATCGGAAGCGGGGGGCCACCCCGCGACCTCCGCCCCGCCGGGACTACCCCGGTACCCTCCCCACGACCCGAACGAGAGGAACCGCGCTAAGACCCATTCGCCAACAGGTTCCCCAGCACGCCCGAGTAACCCGGGTACCAGCGACCCAGGACCCGGACGATGAAGCCTCGAAGCCTCTCCGGGTAGCGTGGAATCGGGTTCTCCAGCGAATCACCCTCGATCGAGAAACTCCAGGTCATTCGGTGGAGGAT
>JAADCQ010000063.1 GCA_013154335.1 Methanopyri archaeon | reverse complement strand
GCCCCTTAGAATCGCCTGCCGAGCAGCAGCGTCAGCGGTAGTGCCAGTAGTATCAGCAGCGGGTTAACGGGTGTCTGGATTATCGTGTTGGTAGCGCTCTGGACCGTCGGGTTGCTGGCTATGGTCTCGAGGAGCTGGTACACCGTCGGGTAGTTCTGCTGCAGGTACGTGGTTACGGTTGAGATGTATGTGTTCACCGACGTCGCTAGTGACTGGACGTCGGTCGAGTACTGCTGGAACGTGTTGGCCAGTGTTTGGTTGACGCTCTGCAGCTGGGTGGCGGCTTCCTTCACGCCGTTCGCCTTGTCCTGCGCCATGGTCTGTAGCGTGGCCGCCATGTTGATCTTAAGGCCCATGTTGGTCGTCTTCACGGCCTCGGCTACCAGGGTGGCCCACACCAGAAGCTGGCTTTCCTTCCACTGATCGGATACACACGGGCACTGCTTCTCCTCGGTCTCCTTGCAGCAGCCGCACATGTCCTTACCGAGCTTCTCGACGATGTTCTTGATGACGTCCTGGGTCAGCGTGATCTTCACAGTCTCGGTCTGTCCGGTGTTGGTAACGATCGGAACCTCCACCTGCTTGGACTGCAGCTGGTCCCAGGTCGGTACTACCATCGTACCGGTCGGGTGCTCGGCGGTTGGGTCCAGACAGTAGGCCGGTGCCGTGTACGTGGCTGTCTGGTTGAACGTGACTACACCGTTGGATACGGAGTATAGTCCTGAGTCGCTCGGTATGACCACGATCATCGGCTGGTACTGCCACGTATCGGACGTCGAGTTGAGGTCGTCCTGCTGTACCATGACCAGGTACAGACCGTCGTCGGTGGCGATCGCGGCGTACTGCGAGGTGTCCAGCGTGGCGCCTTGCTGCACGGATACCTGTATCTCGAACGGCGCGACGGGTGTTCCCGTCACGGCGGGTGTCGACGAGGTGGTCGTGGTGGTCGTGGTCGTCGACGTCGTGGTGGTTGTCGTGGTGTCGTCGGCCGCTGCGGCGGCCGGGATAACGGCGAGAAGGGCCATCAGAAGGGCCGTTACGGCCCTCATCCGTCACACCCCCTTTTCAACCGATCGGTCGATGAGTTAAGTAGGTTTTTCCCATATCTTGCCCGGTCTGGGCTGAATACTCACCCTATGGCTAAAATCCACGTCCAAGGTTTCAACCCTAAGCCTAAGCTACCTTATGTTACGGATGGAACTTGAGGAGGTGATCGTAGATGTTCATTCCGAGCGAACGTGACATCAAGGAGGGTAGGACGGCGGACGTGTACTTCCACAGGGTCTTGAGGGTGTTGGAGAAGGAAGGCCTCGCGGACACCGAGGTGACCGTCGAGGTCACGGCGAAGTCGCTGCCCGAGGGATGGGAATGGGGCGTCTTGTGCGGCGTGTCGGAGGTTTTGGAGATCCTGGAGGGTAGGGATGTGGACGTGTGGTGTATGGACGAGGGGGACGTTTTCAGGCCTGGTGAGCCGGTGCTGAGGATAAGGGGACCGTACGGGGAGTTCTGCGTCCTGGAGACGGCGATACTCGGATGCCTGTGCAAGACCACCGGGATCGCCACCAAAGCGGCCAGATGTAAGATCGCGGCGGGTGGGAAACCGGTTTACAGTTTCGGGATCAGGAGGCAGCATCCGGCCATGAGCGTGGTCGTCGACAGGGCCGCGTACATCGGGGGTTGCGACGGTGTTTCGGGCGTGGCGGGGGCGGAGGCGATCGGCGAGGAGCCTGTCGGGACCATGCCGCATTCCATGATCGTGATATTCGGCGATCAGGTCGAGGCTTGGAGGGCTTTCCACGAGCATCTACCCGAGGATGTTCCGAGGGTGGCTTTGGTGGACACGTTCTGCGACGAGGTGGAAGAGGCTTTGATGGCGGCCGAGGCCCTCGGGGACGCGCTGGACGGTGTTCGGCTGGATACGCCCTCGTCCAGGAGGGGGGACATGGTGGAGATAGTGAGGGAGGTCAGGTGGGAGTTGGATCTGAGGGGTTACGACGACGTGTCGATCATGGTGTCGGGTGGTCTCGACGAGGAGGAGATCGCGAGGTTGGCGGAGGCGGGTGTCGACGCGTTCGGTGTGGGGACGGCGATATCGGACGCGCCGACGGTGGATTTCTCGATGGACGTCGTGGAGGTGGAGGGCGAGCCCAGGGCGAAGCGGGGCAAGCCTTCCGGGGTTAAGCAGGTGTGGAGGTGTTCGGAATGTTTGGGCGGTGTCGTGCTGCCGGAGGGGGAGGAACCGGGATCGTGTCCGTCGTGCGGCGGTGAGGGGTTGAAACCCGCCTTGAGGAAGTTCCTCGAGGGTGGGCGTCGGATCGAGGAGCCGAGGTCGGAGAAGGAGGCCAGGGAGCACGTGCTTTCACTGCTCGATAGGCTCGACCTCTGAGCTTCCCTCGAAGTCTTCGGGTCTCGGCGTGGGGTATCTGTCGGTCAGGCATCCTATGCAGAGTTCGGATTTCTTCATCCCTATCGCTTTGACCAGACCGTCCAGGGACAGGTACCAGAGCGAGTCGGCACCGATGTCTTTCCTTATGGCCTCGACGTCCGAGTCGTGCTCGTGCGCGATGAGTTCCTCGTACGTGGCCATGTCTATCCCGTAGTAGCAGGGTGAGATGATGGGGGGAGACGCCACCCGGAAGTGTATCTCGGACGCTCCGGCGGATCTCAGCATCTCGACGATCTGTCTGGAGGTGTTGCCCCTGACGATGCTGTCGTCGACGACGACCACGGAGTTACCTTCGACGACGTCCCTGATGGGGTTCAGTTTGACCCGTATGCTCTCGACTCTTTCCTGCTGTTCGGGCATTATGAACGTCCTTCCCACGTACCTGTTTTTGATGAGGCCTTCTTCCATGGGCACGCCGAGTCTTTCCGCGTAACCGAGGGCGGCGGTCCTGCCGGAGTCGGGTATCGGTACGACGACGTCGCAGTCGACGGGGGATTCTTCCGCGAGCCTGTACCCCATCCTCTTGCGGCAGCCGTAGACGCATCTCCCTTCTATCACCGAGTCGGGCCTGGCGAAGTACACGAACTCGAACATGCAGACCGCCTTCCTCTCCCTCCTGAGGGTTTTACTCTCCATCTCGCCTTCCCTTATCCACACGACTTCTCCTCGCTTGATCTCCCTCCTGTTCCCCCCGACGCCGACCACGTCCAGGCCTACGCTCTCGGAGGATACGAAGTAGCCCCTGTCGTCCCATCCTATCCAGAGGGGTCTGAACCCCCAAGGGTCTCTGACGGCTATCAGGTCGCCCGAGCTGGTCAGCACGGTGAGGCAGTAGGAGCCTATCAGGACGTCCATGACGCGCTCGAAGGCCTCGAAGACGTCGTCGGTTTCCGTGAGCTCTACCGCGAGTAACCTGGCTATGACCTCTGAGTCGGTGTCGGATACGAAGGCGTGACCCGAGGCCTCGAGTTCCCTTCTGAGGACCTCGGAGTTGACTATGTCGCCGTTGTGTGCTATCGCGAGTTCTCCCTTGGCGTATCCGACCTTGAAGGGTTGGGCGTTGACGAGTTCGGAGGCCCCGGTCGTGGAGTACCTGACGTGGCCTATGCCGACGGGGCCCGTCAGTTCGTCGAGGTCTTCGCGTGAGAACACCTCGGTGACGAGTCCCATGCCCTTTTTACCGACGAGTCTCAGCCCGTCGTAGACGCATATCCCGGCGGACTCCTGGCCTCTGTGCTGGTTCGCGTGTAGCATGACGTAGTTGTAGTAGGCGGCGTTCCCGCCCTCCGACAGGAAACAGCCGGTTACCCCGCACAAGGGGGTGTCGTCCCCTGAAACCTTTGGCTCCGGGCTCGGAGGCGACCTCGACGCTGATCGTCTTCACGCTTTTGGCGTTGGGCGCCCTTTTGATGTGGGTCAGTTCCCTGAAGAACCGCCGACACCGAGGAGGTGATCGAGCCTAGGACCGGTGGTCCCCATGGACTCTCCGAACAGGGTCTTGGCTTCCTCCTCCAGTAGCTCCAGCTCCGACATGAGATACCTCCACTCCTCGTCGCTCTCGTCCCCGAACCTCTCGATCAACTTCTTCGCCGGTTCCAGGTACTTGGTCGCCGTGGCCGGGTATATGGTGAGGAGCACGTCCGACCCGCACCTCGGGCACCTGCCCTTCGGGGGAGGTATGAGGAACTTGGCGTTGCACCTCGAGCATCTGAACTTCTGCCTGCCGAATTTCCTGAGGTTACCCTTTATGTCCGGGAGGAAGTGGGACTCCAACACCCTCTTGGCGACGTCGGAGGCATCCACGGCCCTGATCGAGTCGGCCAGCTCGACTTGCTCACGGAGCTTGTCCTCCATCTTCTCCAACCTCGAGTACCTCGTGACCGTAGGCCCGAGGTCTATCGCTTCGGTATCGTGGGTGAATCCGAGACCCCTGGGCGCGTCCAGCTTATCTTCCAGCCTTTCGAAGGCGTCTTCGATCTCCCCGGGGTCGGCGTACCTCAGGGCCGCCAGGTAGACGTCGATCGGGTAGTCTCGGCACACGTCCATGTTCCATACCTCGTCGTCCACCTCGTGCGGATCCACGGTGACCGTGAGCACCAGGGGGGCGTCCATGAGACCTCCTCTTTTGTCCGGGAGGTATATCCTGCTGAAGTTCAAGAGGACGTCGAGTAGCATCATGAAGGCGTCCTCGTCACCGTCGCAGTTCCTCCTGCGGGCCGCTATCACGATGGGGTGGTTGTACCAGCAGTTGATGTCGGCGATGCCAACGATCCTGGCCACGACGCCGCACGACGTGTGGGGGGCCAGGGTTACCACCAGATGACCTATCAGGTCCTCCGGTTCTTCGACGTTGTACACGGGTTCCATCCCGTAATAGCGCTCGAGCAATGAATCGATGAACTTGCAGACCCTGACGGCCCATTCCGCGGCCTTCCTAGGTAGCACTATGTCCTGCGGGTACAGTTCCACGATCTGGTCGTCGGAGACCACGGGGTTCCCGTTCACATCCCTATCGTACCCGAGTAGTCGGGCTTTGAACGGTGTGAGACCCACTTCTCTGAGCCTTATGTGGGTCAAGGGGCAGTCGTTACAGTCGAACCTGAGTGTACCGTCCTTGAAGACGAAGAGTTCATGCTTCGACCTCAGTATACCCTTTTGCAAGGGCTCCGGCATCTTCTTCCTGCTGGTCATTCCCTTTACGCCTTTTAGAATCCTAGTATTACCAACTTCCTCGATAGCCTTGTTGACCAATTCTTTCACGTCTAAAGTTCCGTACGGATCCTCACTGCGGTCACTTATCTTAGCTCTAATCACCGGATCCGGCTCGTCACATTCACAATCATCGACCGGCTTAAGACATTTTGAACACATCTCAACAGTGTCTTCACCACAGAATGGACACTTCCTATAGGGAACGAGCATATTACACTTGTTACACACTCTAAAGTTAACTTCAACGTAGTCTGAATCTTCGTCTATTTCGCCTCTAACATATTTCATAATGTCTCTCTGAGGACCTCCTAGGATACCGATCGGGAAGAGAACGTGAGGGGGAGGACTCATCCTGCGTTCCCGGGCCTTCTCGGGCCTCCCCATCCTGGCTCCTATTCTCGTGGGGCCCTTTTCACGGATGGGAACACCGCACAGCCTGGAAACGTATCTACACGTCCCGTCGGAGATCCTCAGCGTGTCTAGGAGCTCGTCCATGCCCTCCTTCGGTCGCTTCCAAGCGCCTTCGTCCGGATCGTACCCGAGCTGAAAGAGGAGGGCCGACGCCCAGGGTTCCTCGACTATCAGCGTCCCGCCTTCCACGTTGTGGGGGACGAGTAGATCCTCCAGGATCCCTTTGACGGAGTCCGGTAGGATTAGCTTCAGCTCGCCCCAATTCTCGCCCTCGACGCTTCCCTCTTCCACTGCACTTCTCAGGGTGTTCACGTCCTCCTTGTCCACATCGTGCCATAAGAAGGTGTAATCGGGATGAAATGGAATACCGTACCTCTCGGACGCCTCTATCGCGTCCACGACGTCGACGTTATCGGGGTCCTCCAGTAGGTCCCGCAGGTCGTCGAGGGCTTCGGTCACGGGGTTGAGAATGCGGCCGGGATCGAAGCGGAGGTAGGCTTCCAACCCGGCGCCTCTGGCGGCGGTCGCCCTCCTTCGGGATAGCTCCCTCCACAGCCTTCCGGTGTCGAGGGTGGCTAATTCTCTGGCTTCCTCGACGTCGAACCCGTCCTCTAGGAGTGCCTCGGCCTTGAGGGTGAAGGGGACGTCCTTCTTCCACCATTCCGGGCAGTAAGCCGGGGGCATGAGGGGATGGTTGTTTTCGACGAACTCGCCGACCGCGATCAGGATCTCGCCGAGGTCGAGTATCTCGTCTATCTCCCCGGATTTCGCCAATTCCCTCGCTTCCTCGGGATCGTCGAGTCGGACCACGCTCCCGTCCTTCAACCGTACCACGGGTGGTTCGATCTCGGTGACGGGAAGGGCGCAGGCGGCTTTGCCCGGGCGTTCTATCTTCATTTGTGTCCCGATGACGATGAACTCGCCTGTCACGTACATGAAGGACGGATGCACGCCAACGGCCGCGAAGCCGGTGTTCCTGGCCCGACCGAACCTGAGTCTGAAACCTCCTTTGGCCGATGGATGTGAGAGCAGAGGCCTTCCAGCCACCAATTCTTTCATGTACTTCTCGTTGGGGGCCGGCTTCTCGGCGCCTTCTTCTTCCTCATCTTCTTCCTCCTCGGAACCTCCAGCGACGAGATCCTCTAGGAAGTCCCATCCTTCGATACCGTACTTCTTGACCCTCTTGAGCAACTTGGGTGCCTTTTGGCACACGCCCTCGCATATTACGAGTAAGGCGCCCCCCCTGAGCCTGTTCGGGAGGTGCGGGATGTCCCTGTGGCCCTGTACTTCCTCGTCCTCGGTCGGTTCCCCGTCTATCTCCACGGGGACGTTCGAGGCCACCAGTTCGACTTCATCCTCGTCCGGGTTGTACTGGAACGAGCCCACCCTATCCACGTACGTGAGGTACTCCTCGACGTACCTGCCCACGAGGTCGTGCTCGAACGACGAAGGGTCGAACTCGCCGAGACCGGCGGCCTGCCTGGCTACGTCCGCGAGGAGGACGGAGAGTGCGGCCGCGGTTCCGCCGGCCGCCCTGATGGGTCCGGCGTACCTGACGGCGACGTAGCAGTCCTCCGGATCCAGCTCGCGACCGCACTCCTCGCACTTGAGCACGGGTTCCTCGTGCGGTGGCTCCGATACGTCCAGTACCCTATGCCCGGTCCCGGCTTCCCGGATCTCCACGGCGTCGATACCTTCCAAGGGGGCGGACACGACGGCCTCGGTGAGAACCGCGAGGCCTATCCTGACCGCCAGGTCCAGCCTCTCGTGAAGTGGGAGGGGTTCACCCTTGGGCAGGAAGCTTCCCTCTACGATCTCCCTTACCAACTCGAACGTCGCGGGTTCCCTGCCGCCCGTCTTCTCTTCCAGCTCCTCGAGCCTCTCGTGGATCCCCTTCACGCCGAGGAGTCCTTCCACCCTCTCCCCTATGGACCTGGCCAACATGACCTCGGGTTCAGGCTTCGGATCTTCACGCTTGGCGCGGGCTTCCTCGGCTACCTTCATCAGGGCCTCTGCGGTCTCCTCGATGACGTTCTCGTACGTTTCCAACTCCTTAGCCTCGGACTTCACCGGTTCTCCTCCCTCCAGTCCCTCCCCCTCCTCTCTACCTTCATGGGGATCCCGCCCACCTCTATGAGACCTTCCTCCGGCGGCTCCACGTCCTCCTTCTCTTCCTTGTCGTTCTCATCGAGCTCTACTATCCTGCCTTCCAGGCCGCCGGGTGTGAAGGGCGGGATCGTTATCTCGAACGTTTCCACCCTCACGATACCCCAAGGGGTGTGGTATTCCTCGACCCTGACGTTGCCTTCCCTCTCCATTCTCTCGATCTCCTCCAACTCCTTGAACGCCCTCTCGAGTTCCTCCTGGAGCGCCCTGTCCATGGCCTCGTTGAGACCCTTCAAGAGCCTGAACAGGGTCCCTAACAACGTGAGAACCCCCTCACGTGGGACACGCCGGGTTTCCACACCTCGTGCAGAAACCGGTCTCCCAACACCTGTTGGGGCAGGGGACCTCGAACGTGGAGGCACAGGCGCAGCAGGCGGCCCCGAACGGGACGAGTCCGAGGTCACGTGCCAGGTCGATAACCCTCCTCTTGATATCCCCCGTCCTGATGTAGGCCTGCCTACGCCCCCTCGGTATCCGTCCCCGAGCCCTCTTAACGATTTCCGAAACGTCGAAGCCGGCGTTTCTCAGTCGCCTCAGTATCCCTTCGTTCACCCGAAAGCCGCCTACCACGACGCCCCTCGCGCCCGCGTCGAGGGCCCGCTCCATGAGGGTCTCGATCTCGTCCTCCCCGATTATCCCGGGCAACAAGGGTCTCAGGAACAGATCGACGGTCACCCCGGCTCTGGACAGCTTCTCAACGGTCTTCAGTCTGTCCGAGGGGGACGGGGCTTTGGGTTCCAGTCTGGCCGCTTTTTCCCCGTCCGGTGTCAGCACCGTGACTAGCACGTTCGGCGGGTTCCGGAGGGAGGCCAATGCCTCGATGGTGTCGTCTTCGAGGTAGGATTTCGTGGACGTCTGGACGGGGTTGGCTAGCCACTCGTCGAAGGCTTGGAGGTACTCCAGCGACTTTTCGGCCAACTCCGGTAGGAACGGGTCGGTCACGCTCCCGAGCGCTATGAACGTTCGACCGGGTTCGAAACGGCGGTTGTAGAGGAGGGCGAGCACCATGCCCTCGCCGGTCAAGGGATACGGTCTCGCCCTCTCGAACTTGAACCCCATCTCCGGGATGTAACAGTACACGCATCCTCGGGGACACCCGTGTCCCGGGTGCACCGTTATCCCGCACGGTCTGGGCCTCCTCTTGGCGTGGGGGTCCTTCCGGGCCCTCTTCACCTCCTCCTCGGGCAACCTCTCCTCGAGTTCCCTGATAAGACGGCGTCTGTCGGTGGGGTTCAGCCTCAGAACACCCCCAGGAACCCGGCGAGGGTTACCCAGGCTATCGTCGGGGCCGCCAGGAACGCGGAACCGTACAGCGCTCTGCGTGCGAGTTTCTTCCCGTGGTATTCGACGGCGGCCTCGGCGACAGCCACGTTGTAGGGGCATGCGGCCGCCGCGCACGCGGCCCCTGCCAGGGTTACGCCGGGGAACGGGGTTCCCGATGCGAAGGTCGCCATCACGGCCGTGGTGCTACCCACGGCCATCTCGCCCACGTACCCCACCAGGAAGGCTATCGGGGTGTACCTACAGAACGGTCTCATAAGATCCGGTAACGCGGTGTGGGCTATCAGCTTCCCGTATACCATGAGAAGTACTATCGAAAGGAGTTCCTTCCAGGCCTCTTCCGTGACCTCCTTGATGGCGGGTGGGATCTCGCGTAGGTCGGGCCAAGCGTACACGATCGTCGACAGTCCCAACGCCACCCACGGGGGCAGTCCCAGGTGCGCCAGCGTGGACGCCGATATCAGGCCCACGGCCACGCCGTAGGCGACGAAACCGTGCATAGCCTTACGGTGGAACTTGAAGTGCGGTTCCCCGGACACGTGACAGAGGTACCACGCCAGACCTATCGCCGTTCCCAAGACCACCACGGGGCTGGCTATCCTTGGGGCCCCTATCTCTATCGCCATCGCCAACGCGACCAACGTGGCCACTACTATGGTTATCCACGCCGATTTCGAGACCCTGGCGTCCATCACCGCGGCAACGGCCCTGGGCAGAACGATATAGGCGGGGAATATCGACGCGATCGTCGCCTCCAGGATACCGGAGGGGGCCTGGTTGAGGATCCCCGCGGTGACGAGTATCGGGACACCGAAGGCCGCCAGCGTCCCGTAGGGCGCGTGGGCGGTGAGCGCGGCCGCACCCGCCCTAGGCTTGGGAACCCCCGCGTCGGCCAGCAAGGGTCCGACGACCGTGGCCGGCGTTCCGAAGCTGGCCAGACCCTCGAAAGCGCCGGCCCCCGCTATCGCGATCCCGGTCAGGCAGGATTCCTCCTCGTGCTTGCACATGGCGTGAACGTTCTTGACGAGGTCGTCGAACACGCCGTCTTTCTCCATCATCCTTATCAACACGAGGCTGAAGAACACGGTGGCGGCTATCGACGCGCCCTTCCCTGCCGCTTCGACGAGGTGCACCGTGGTCACCTTGGGTAGGAACCCGGTGGCTATCGAGCTTAAAACCAGCACAGCCAACCCGAGGATCGAAGCCAAGAGAACACCGAGACCGAGCAGTCCCACGGTCACCAAGGCGGCGACAGACGCCAACGGGGGAAGGGCGGCGGTTGGGGAAACCATACCTCTCGATCGCCCCCGCGGTCGTGTTGATGATGGCGGCGACTCCAGCGGCCGCCGTCGATGACGTGACCATATGTGTAACCTCGGACACTTTCAACGGTCCGTCGTCGGATGTATCGTTCCTGAAGTCATACGTGCAGGACCTGTACGAGTTTTCCGGGCAGTACGGGGTACACATCAAGGCCATCTACGTTAACTACAGCGCCCCCAGTACCGACAACGTGTACAGGTACGATCCGGAGACCGGCGACCTGGTGAAACTTCACACGTACCCCAGGATAGGGGAACTGCCCAGAGGTTTCGACGTCGCGGACGAATACCACGCGAACGTGCTGGTGTGGATAGCGGGTAGGGACGGTTCCTCCTACTACGATTTGAAGTGGGAACTCCTGTGCAGGAATAAGTGTGTTAAAAAGGTGATTTACATTAACGCATCACCTAAGTACTTCGTGACGATGAATCCTAACAAACCGGGCTATTTGAGCGTTAACTGTTACTGGGGCGATTCACCACCGAAGATATGGTATCCATATATATACTTGAGATTGATGGGTGTATATGTGATAAACGTTAAGGACGTGTGCCCGTGGTACTCATCGTTTTTCGACCTGCCGACAACGGCGGAAGCCCTAGCCATAGCGACTCTAGAAGCCATTAAGAACGATAAAATGCCCGTCTTAACGTTTTATCCTCCCGACAAGAAGAAGTTAGTGTTGCGGATACTGAAGGAATTGGAAGGATCACAACCTCCGGTGGACGTAGATGAGTTAGAAATGCTACTATCTAAGGTAGAAGCGTCGCTCGGAAACCACGTGTCGGACGTTAAATGTAAGAGGGATGTTTCAGTCCATAAATGCAGGAAGATAGTGGAGCAACCGGAGTGTGATCCTTACGATGTGGTGGTAGATGAGTACATAGAGGAGTACATTATGGGTGGACCCGGAAGGTCGAAAGTGTGCAACGATGAAGACTTACCGATGTTCATCCCGATACCAATTCCGCCACGTCGGAGGGCGACGGCGAGGTAACCTCGGCGGCTATTCTCCCATCTTGTAGTATCACCGTCCTATCCGACCAGGAAACCAATGATATGTCGTGCGTAACCACCACGACGGTGTTGCCTTCTTCGTTTATCGACTTGAACAGTTCCATTATCCTACGGGTGTTCTTGGAGTCCAGCTGACCCGTAGGTTCGTCGGCGAGGAGAACCTCGGGATCGTTAGCCAGCGCACGTGCTATGGCGGCTCGCTGCTGTTCTCCACCGCTGAGTTGGGACGGGAACTTGTTAATGTGCTCCTCAGTCAACCCGCACGATATGATTATTTCAACGGCTTTTTTCCTGTCCGCCCTACCGGCCAGCGCCATAGGAAACATAACATTTTCCAGTACGGTAAGCGATTGTATCAAGTTAAATTGTTGAAATACAAATCCTATTAGATCCCTTCTTATACGTGATAGTTCCGTATCTGACATCTTAGATATGTCATTACCCATTATCTTAACGGTACCCGAAGTAGGTTTATCCAAAGCCCCCATTAGATGAAGCATAGTAGATTTACCCGATCCTGAGGGCCCTACGATCATAAGAAATTCTCCTCTTTTAACCTTCAGGTTTACCCCTTTTAGAGCAACTACTTCGGATCCATTCCGATATATTTTCTTAACATTTTTCATCTCTATAACGTACTTCATT
>JAADCQ010000040.1 GCA_013154335.1 Methanopyri archaeon | reverse complement strand
CACCTCACCTTCGTGCTGGCGTTCCCGAATATGATCTGCTCGTTGCCACACTCCACGCACTCTACCCTCAGGAACCTCGACCTCGGCTGAGGCACCAGATCGGATTCCGTGAACCTCTTCAACCACCTCTCCTCGCTCACGGGAACCACCCCACGTTTACTCCTCTATCTCCAGAACCCCGGCCCTCCAACCTTTACGCGTGTGGGCCTTACCGCACTCGGTACACCTGTACCTGAGGTCCACCTTCTTCGTCGGCTTCTCGCTCGACGGCTTAGGCCTCGGGAAACCGCCGTAACCCTTCAGCACGCGCTGGAACTGCCTCTGACCCCAGGACGTTGGTCTAGGCGGGTTCTTCTTAGCCCTCTCGACCTCGTGGATGGTGTGCTTCCTGCAGTAGGGGCAGTACGTCCTGATCCTCTTCGGGATCTTCGCCAAACCCTCGAAACCCCCTCACCTGTCCATCTTATCGGCGAACGGCCCGCCGACCTCCTTCCCTCGGGTGCCTAAAATATCCGCCGCGCGCGGGCTCACGAGCAGAAGGTCACCTTCCTCGGACGCGGGCACCTCGAACACCTTCCCGTCCACCACATCCACGAAAGAGGGCAACTTCGCCTTCACCACGCACGGAACCAACCTCTCCTCGACCGGAAGACGCTCCTCCCCGACGGCCTCCACGACATCCTCGGAGAGCCTATCCCTCAGCTCCTTCTTCAACTCCTTCAGTTCCTCGGGGTGATCGGGCAGAGAGGGTAGGATCATGCCGGCCTCCTCGTCCGTCAACTCCACCTCCCTCAGCTTCCCGGCGAAGAACCTGGCCTCCTCCGGGTGTCTACCGTTCGATCCCCTGTGGAACACCCGCACGACCGACGCCAGCACCTCCACCCTAACCCTCGAGTAGAAGGAGAGCCACAACCTCACCCTGGCTATCTCCCTCCGGACGCTCTCATCGTCACCGAGCACGTTCGATATCTCGTCCAGGATCCGGGCCAGATCCGCGTACGAAGACACCTCGACGTCCAGCACCTCCTCCAACTCCTCCCTCAACCTGTGCCAACCGTGAACCTCGAAAGCGTCCCTGAAGAGGTCACGCAGCAGCGAGCCCGAGAACGGCATGAACCTACCGTTCACGAGCTTGAGCATCTCCTTCGCGGGCTCCAACAGTATCACGAGCCTGCGCAGCGCTTCCCTGGCCTGCTTGGCGTCCAACCCCTACGGACGCCCCCGCACAACTTTATACACGGGACGGTCGACGGGGCGGGAAACGAGGAGGGAGAAAGGTCGGGGTGACAGGAGATGGGACGCGGAGGACGGCGTAACCCCGGTCGTCCTAGGCGAGGATCCCTGGCGTTCAGCCCGAGGAAGAGGGCCTCGAGACCCGTCGCCAGGATCAGGAGCTGGCCGGACGAGGAACAGGTCAGGATGCAGGGCTTCGCCGGGTATAAGGCCGGCATGACCCACGTGGTGATGATCGACGACTGGCCCAACAGCCCGACCGAGGGCGAGGAGATAACGGTCCCGGTCACCGTCCTGGACTGCCCACCCATGTTCGTGTGCGCGGTCAGAGGGTACGCCCCCACGCCCGACGGCTACAAGTGCGTGACAGAGGTATGGGCCGAACTCCCGGACGATCTCGAGATGGACAGGGTCTTCACGGTACCCGACGGGGAAGCCGGCGACCCCGAGACCCTCGAGGAGATGGTCGACGACGGGACCATCGAGGAGATCAGGGTCATCGTGGCCACCCAGCCGAAGAAGGCCGGGGTCCCCAAGAAGAAACCGGAC
Source organism: Methanopyri archaeon (assembly GCA_013154335.1). Classification (GTDB taxonomy): domain Archaea; phylum JAADCQ01; class Methanopyri; order Methanopyrales; family Methanopyraceae; genus Methanopyrus. The sequence continues at coordinate 10,249 of JAADCQ010000040.1, read as the reverse complement.
GTCATGGAGTACAGGATCGGAGGCTCGGACGTCAGGGAGAGGTTCGACCACGCCATGGAACTCCTGGGCGAAGAGGTACGCGTCGGTGACGTGTTCGAGGAGGGAGAACTCGTCGACGTCGCCGCGATCACCAAGGGCAAGGGCTTCCAGGGCGTCGTCAAGAGATGGGGCGTCACCATACAGGACAGGAAGGCCCAGAGGAAGCAGAAGGGCCGCCACGTCGGATCCATAGGACCCATCACGCCCGCCAGGACCAGATGGACGGTGCCCATGGCCGGTCAAATGGGCTACCACCAGAGAACCGAGTACAACAAGCGCATCCTCAAGATAGGCGAGGACGGCTCCGAGGTGACACCCGAGGGAGGCTTCGTCAACTACGGCATCGTCAGAGGGGACTACGTACTACTCCACGGCACCGTCCCCGGGCCCAAGAAGAGGCTGATCAGGATGAGACCCGCCATAAGACCACCGAAGAACGTCCCGAGCGGGGCACCCGAGATCACCTACATCAGCAGAACATCCCAGCAGGGCAACAGGCCGAAGGCCTCCGAGGACACCATCCGAGAACAGCTCGGCGAGCACATAGGGTTCGAGGCCATGCACTGAAGGGGGAGAAGACGACGTGAAGGTACCCGTTTACGACCTCGAGGGCAACGAGGTCGAGGAGATCGAGCTACCGGACTTCTTCGAGGAGCCCGTGAGGAAAGACCTCATCAGGAGGGTAGTCCTGGCCATCCAGGCCAACCGGAGACAACCCTACGGCGCCGACAAGAGGGCCGGCTTCAGGACAAGCGCCGAATCCTGGGGAGCGGGCCACGGAGTCGCCATGGTACCCAGGTACAAGGGTAGAAGGTACCCGGCCGCGGGCAGAGGAGCCAGGGTCGCCCAAACCGTGGGCGGCCAGAAGGCCCACGCCCCCAAGCCCGAGAAGGACTGGAGCCAGAAGGTGAACAGGAAGGAGAAACTCGCCGCCCTCAGATCCGCCCTCGCCGCCACCGCCAAGCCCGAGTTCGTCAAGGAAAGAGGCCACGTGATCGACGACGTCGAGTCCCTACCCGTCGTCACCGTCGACGACCTCCAGGGACTCAGGAAGGCCAGGGAAGTACGCGAGTTCTTCAAGGCCACCGGTCTCTGGGCCGACGTGGAGAGGGCCAAGAAGAAGAGAAGGAAGAGGGCGGGCAAGGGCAAGAGACGCGGCCGTAAGTACGTCAAGCCCAAGAGCGTCCTCATAGTGGTCGGGGAGGACGAGGGCATCACCCTGGGCGCCAGGAACCACCCGGGTGTCGACGTGGTGACCGCCGACCTCCTGAACGTTGAACACCTAGCCCCCGGAGCCCACCCCGGCAGACTCACGGTCTTCACGAAGAGCGCGCTGGAGGCCCTCGAAGAGAGGCTATCGGGGTGATTCCAACGATGGCACGGCGCAGAGGCCCGAGGATCGAGGACCCACACGACGTGCTCCTGTACCCCCTCGCCACCGAGAAGGCCATGAGGCTCATGGAGGCCGAGAACAAGCTCACCTTCATAGTCAGGAGGGACGCCAACAAGCCGATGATCAAGAGGGCCGTGGAGGAACTCTTCGACGTCGAGGTCGAGAAGGTGAACACCCTGATCACACCCACCGGCGAGAAGAAGGCCTACGTCAAGTTGAAGCCCGAATACCGGGCCGAAGACGTGGCGGCCACGCTCGGCATACTGTAACGGGGGGCGACGCACCATGGGCAAGCGGATAAGACCCCAACGCTTGGGTAGGGGCACCCCCACGTACAGGGCCCCGTCGCACAAGTACAGGGGCAGGATCGCCCACAGAGAGCTGGACGAGAAGGAGAAGAAGGGCAAAGTCGTGGGCAAGGTGATCGAACTCATCCACGACCCCGCCAGAAACGCCCCCGTCGCCAGGGTTAGGTTCGAGGACGGTGAAGAAAGGCTCATCCTCGTCCCCGAGGGAACCAAGGTCGGCGATCTGATAGAGTGCGGCGTCTCCGCCGAGATAAAGCCCGGCAACACCCTCCCGCTGGCCGAGATCCCCGAGGGTGTACCGATATTCAACATCGAGGGAACGCCCGGAGACGGGGGCAAGTTCGCCAGGGCCCCGGGGACCTACGCGACCATAGTCACCCACGACGTGGACAAGGTGTACGTGCAACTCCCCTCCGGTAAGGTCAGGGTGTTCGATCCCAGGTGCAGGGCCACGATAGGCGTCATGTCCGGCGGAGGTAAGAGAGAGAAGCCCTTCGTGAAGGCGGGTAAGAAGTACTACCACGAGAAGACCAAGGGAGGCAAGTGGCCCAAGGTCAGAGGCGTCGCCATGAACGCGTGCAACCACCCGTTCGGAGGAGGAAACCACCAGAGCCCGGGCAAGCCCACGACCATCGCCAGAGGAGACCCACCGGGCAGAAAGGTCGGTCACATCGCCGCCAGGAAGACCGGACGCGGTGGAAGGAAGTGATCTTTTTCCCCGCCACCCTCAATTCGTTACGAAACCCGTAACGAAGGGGGACGCGCGTGCCCAGAGCGATCGTCCTGATCGATCACGGGTTCGAAGACGTGGAACTCGGGGCCACCTACTCCACCCTACCCAGAGCCGGCGTCACCGTGGAAACGGCCGGATTAGAAACCGGCACCGTGAAAGGACTGGGCGGATCCAAGATCCAAACCGACACCACCCTCTGGGACCTGAAACCCGAACGATACGACGCGATCGTGATACCCGGGGGCGAAGCCCCCGCTACACTCTCCTCCCAACCCAAAGCCCTCGAGGTCACCGAAGCGATCCACTCCGACGGAGGCATCATCGTGGCCATGTCCCAGGGCACCCTGATAGCGGCCGAATCAGGCGTCCTAAAGGGCAAAAGGGCCACCTGCTACCCCGGGTTCGAAGCCCATCTGGTGGAGAGCGGCGCCGAGCACGTCCCGAAGGGCGTGGTGAGGGACGAGCGCGTGATAACCACCAGAGGGCCCGCCTTCGCCCTGGAAGCCCTCGCCGAAGCAGTACGGATGATAGCGGGGGAACACCTCGAGGCCTCCGTCTCCCGCCAACTCCTCCTCAAGTGACCCAACACGCGAAACGAATGAAAACCCCCGCTTCCCCGGTACCACGACACCCACTGATTCTCACACACCTCAACCGGGGAGCGGGAGTGCTCCCGTGCTGATCGTAGGCCTAGACGTTGTGAAGAAAGACCCACCCGAATACGCCGTAGTCGTACGCGAGGACGGGGAGACGATAGTCGAAAAGAGACTAACCAAACCCGAACTACTGGAGTTACTAGCATCCATAAAACCCGACATTATAGCAGTTGACAACATATATGAACTCGTGTCAACAACCGATGAAATAAAGACATTAATCAAAACCAACCCAGAGGTCAGGATAATCCAGGTCACGGGAGGCCCCGACGACTCGAGGTCCCTCCAAAAGGCCGCCCGCGAGGCCGGCATAGACGTCCCGGACCCAAGGGACCCGGAGGCGGAAGCCCTGGCCTGCGCCCTCCTCGCGGAGATGGGCGAGGGAACCGAAGCATTCGCACTCGAAGACGAAACCATCGTCAAGATAGGGAGGATCAGGAAACCCGGCTCCGGCGGCTTCAGCCAGTCCAGGTACGCCAGGAACCTGCACATCTCCGTCAAACGCGCCACCGAGGACCTCATCAAAGCCCTGGAATCCGAGGGCATGGATTACGACGTCAAGGTACGAAGGGCCGAGGGAGGGTACGCCTCCGCCGAGTTCACAGTCTACGAGAGATACGACAAGGTCAAGCCCGTGGTCTCCCGCATCAAACGCAGACCCGACGTCAAGGTCAAGATCGAACCCGTGGTCAGGGACAGGATCACACTCAGCCCCAGATCTCACAGGGCCGAACTCCTCACCATAGGCGTGGACCCCGGCACCACCACCGCCTTAGCCGTCCTGGACGCCGACGGGAACGTGATCGAACTGAAGAGCTCCAAGGACCTCACCACCAGCGATATCATAGAACGCGTCGAATCCCTCGGAAGACCCGCCGTGGTCGCCACCGACGTTACCCCGGTACCCAAAGCGGTCGAGCGAATAGCCAAATCCCTCGGCGCCCGCCTCTACACGCCCAAGAGAGACATGACCGTCGACGAGAAACGAGAACTCGTGAAGGGACACCTGAGCAGGGTCAAGAGGGGACCCACACCCTCCGACACCCATCAGAGGGACGCCCTGGCCGCCGCGATAAAGGCCTACCATACCGTCGTCAAACCCGCCGTGGCCAAGGTCGAAAGGAAGGCCCCCGAAGGCCTCAAACGGAGACACGTCCTCAGGGCCGCCTCCTACGTGGTCAAAGGTCTCCCCGTCACCGACGCCCTCAGGATAGTCGAGGAAGAGAGGGCCACCGAGAGGAAGAGGGAGGAGAGCGAGAAGGAGGTCGAGGAGTACAAGCGTCGCCTGACTTCAACCGAGAAGAAGCTGGCTCGATACGAGGAAAAACTCGAAGAGTACCGCAAAGAGATCGAACACTTAGAGAGAACCGTGGAGAGACTGAAAGCGGAACGGGACGAGCTTAGGGAGAAACTGGACGAAGTGATGGCCGAGATAGACGAGCTGGTCGAAAGGAAGATCGAAAAGATCCTCAGGGCCAAGGACGCCGAGATAAAAAGGTTGAGAGCGGAATTGAACAAAGAGAAAACCAGACGGATGGAACTCGAGAGAGAACTACGCGAAGTCGAACGACTGGACAAGATCGTGAAATCAGGCAAGGGAATCCCCGTGATCACTGTGAGAAAAGCATCGCACGACGAATTATCCGAGTTAAAAACACCGGACAGATTCGTCCTAGCCGTGGAGGATCCCAGCGGTATGAGCCCGTCCAACGTCGAGGAGATAGAGAGACTGAACCCGGAGGCCGTCGTCGTGCCCAACCCGGACCACATACCTGAAGAGGCCCTCGAGGAGTTCCGAGACAGGAGGATCCCACTCCTCCGGGAGGATCACGTCAAGATCCTAAGAGCCGGTCACCTGGCCTTGATCAGGGAAAAGGACCTCGAAAAGGCCGTGGAGGAGGCACTGAACAGGTGGGAAAGGGAAGAGCGCGAGAAGGAGAAGGAAAGGATACTCGAATGCATCCAGGAGTACCAGAGGTCCAGGGAAAGGAAACTATTCCGTTGACAACTTCCCCTCCCTCAACAACCCCCTCAGGAATCCCCTGTAGGACCGAAGGTCGCTGACACGGTCCGCGTCGACGGACCTGACGTCCACCCCGTGGGAACCGAGCCTCTTCAACACGCCCCTAACGGTGTCTCCCCCGACGTCGCCCGGGGAAACCACCTCCAGCGGGAACAACGTGTCCGAGGCGTGCTTCGGGGGGTCACCGGAACCGACCCATTCGACGGGGTCGAACAGCACGTCGCACGCCGTCACGATCAACCGCCATCCCTCGAACTCCCTCAACACCGTCCTGAGCCCGGCCGCGGGCCCACCCTCGAAAGCATCCTCGAGCCAGGGACCCTCCCACCTGTGATCCCTACGCCGGAAGACCGCCCACACCTCCTCGCAACCCGACGCACGCAACGTCTCCGCGGCCCACCCTATGAGCGGAACCCCATCGACACGCACCCAAGGCTTATTCCCTCCCATCCTCCTCCCCGTCCCTCCCGCCAGTATCACCCCTATCATATCCCAAAACCTCCGCACACGCTTCGCAGAAGGGCTCGTTCGATTTCAACGGTCTCCCGCACCTCACGCACCTGGGTCTCTTCAGGATTATCCTCTTCACCTCCGGCACCGACAACTCGAACATCGCCGCCACCGTCTCTATGCCGATACCGGACTCGTACGCCTCCCTAACTTGGTACTCCATGTACCTCCGCAATCTCTCCAGGTAAGACGCCCTGACGGGTTCGTGCTCGGGCGCCATGAGCCCGCATCTCGTCAGCTTCACGAGCGGCCTCTCAGCCACCGCCTCCTCACCCCTGGTAACGGGGGTACGAGGAGCGGCGTCACGACGGGGGAAGCGTTCCCACTCGAGCTCGAGTTGGTACCCGAAGACCCCCCACCGCTCAGCTCCACCAGCACCCTCTGAATCGACCCGTCGGGACCCAAGAACGCGATGACCGGGATCCCATCCACGACGAACGTGACCTCCCCGTCCACCCTGCTCACGGGCTGGACGACCCCGGACGACGTGACTAGGAACACCTCCGCTCCACCGTTCACCGATACCACGGCCACCGGCTCCCCGTTCACGTAACAGACCTGGAACCCGGACACGTCGCCCTCGCCCAACACGCTCTCGCCCTCGAAGTCACCCTCGCTATCGTACCTCAGGACCACCACCTTACCGTTCACGTCGGCCACGAAGGTACCGGCGACGGGAACACCCTTGTCGGTTATCACCACACCCTCAGGCGTCACCAACACGTACCGGCCGGATGACGTGATCAGAACGCCACCCCTGGCCAGCTTAACCTCGCCCTCGACCTGACCCACCACGTCCACGGACCCGTCGGACGACACCCGTATGACGAGCACGTAAGAGACGGGCCCGTTCTCGCCCTCCAGGGCAGCGTTGACGGTGGCGAACGTGTAACCGCCCAGGTTGACGACGTTCAGGGGCTCGTACACGCCGATAGGCGTCACAACGAGCACCGAATAGCCGGAACCCGTCGATACGACGAGGACGTGGAAGTTGGACTCCGTCACGTCGTTCACCAAACTACCTTCGATCGAAACCACCGGGACCGGACCCGAGCTCCCTATCTCGTAAACGTGGGTCTCGGCGGAAGACCCAGAGACAACGTCGAACGCCACGAAGTCGTAATCCACGAACGCCCTGTGCACGTCTTCCGCCAGCCTGACCGAGAAACCGCCCACGGTGGAGCCGCCGTAGATCACGAGGAACCACGATCCTTCCCTCGGTTCCATCACTATGACCTCGTAAGCCACCCCCTGGGAGGGTGTCATCTGGACGACGTTCACACCGAACGGTAACTCCCCCAACCCGACCTCCATCGGGACACCGTCCTCGATCTCCGCGAAGACCACGCTGAGGGTCGGGCCCGACGTGTTGCCCACGTACGGGATCACGTGCACCCCGTCGACGCAGCCCGCCTCCCTGAACACCTCGTCGATACCGTCCCCGTTGTAGTCGTACAGGTAACACACCACCTCGCCGCCACCGCTCGAGTACATCAACAGGTCGCCGTAGAACCCGGGCGAGGACCCCTCGTCCTCGTAGACCTTCACGGGGGTGCCCGTCGACTCGATGTAGTAGACGTCGACGTACCCCCCGGACGATACCGCCACCTCGGAGGCCGTCAACGAGATCGCCGGCTTATCCTCGGAAGTCAACACGGCGGCGGCCTTCTTCGAGCTCCCGTCCAGACACACCACGTAGTAACCTTGGCCCGACCCTGGTACCACCGTAGCGACGGCGCCGCCCGACCCCAACCCCATGATCTGACCCGATGAAGACGGGGTGAAAACGGGCCCGTTCTGACCGACCGACACGTCCAACACCATCGCGTACCAGGATCCCGTCGATCCCTCGTAGGCCAGCACGAACCTGTCGCCCACGGCCGACACCTCGTACTCCTGAAGGCCCGAGAAGACGTACGCCCCCAGGCCTTGACCCTCGTCCCCCAACGCCACGAACAGGACGTCGGTCCCGACGGGCACCGCGGAGAAGTACACCGTACCGTAGGAGGATCCGACCGTGACCGGTCCGGCCGCCGCCGGATGGATGGCCGTCGGCACCCCGTTGGACACGTCCAGGACCGACGCCACCCATCCCCCCGCCTTGAGAGCCAGTATCACGTACGACGTGCCGTTTTGGTCCTTGACCTCGGTGACCAAGGCCGCCGTCACCACCGTCCTCACCGCCTTCCGAGCGAAGGCGTACAGTTGGGTCCCGTCGGTCGACGTGAGCAGCAGATCACCGTTGGAGAACGGGAACAGGTACATCGAGGGCAACCCGAGGCCCGATCCCACCTGCACGGGCAGCGGACCCACGGTCGTGCACCCGTCCGGTGTCGCTTCCACGGCCACGAGACCCGACTGAGTCGACACCACGAACACGTACGCGGGTACCGTGGGACCGATCGAGGCCGGTTTGACCGGGGATCCCGCAACCTCGTAAGCGGCAGCGGGCGAACCATCCTCGGCGTTCGCCACCACTATCGCGGTGAGACCGCTGTTGACGGGGTACACCACGGACTCCACGACGTTGTAGTACGTCATGCCGTCCCACTGGTACTGCGCCGAGGTCCAAGAGGGCTCGAAGAAGAACCCGTTGGAATCCACGACCACGTAGGAGGGGCTGGAGAACCGGAACACGGCCAGGTTGTTCGTGTAACCTCCCCCGTAGAACTGCACGCCCGACAGCTGCAGGTACGTCAACACCTTCGAACCCACGTTCATCCAGAACACGTAGTACGAGCCCGCTAGCAGGGCCACCCCCGTCACCACCGTGGACGCCGAGGACGGGGAGGAGCCCGTCGACATGTCCACGGCGTACGAGACGGAGGCGAAGCCCCCGGGCTCGGCGAGGTACGAGGGTTGTCCGTTCACGATCACCAGGACGCCGTCCGAGACCACGGATTCCGTAGAGGGGAACGTCAGGGTGACGGCCTGGGTCTCGGTCCCGCTCCCCCACACGTCGAGCACGTAGACGGTGCCGGAATACGGTATCGTGATCAAGGTGACCGTCGCCGACTCGGATGACGATGACGTGTTGATCTCGTCGATGCTGTACGAGGTGAAGCTCACCGGGGACAGGGACACCTGAACGGTCGTACCCGACATCGAGGGCGATACCGTGACGACCTCGTACCCGTTCGTCCCCTCGTAAATCACCAGATCGTCACCCGGGTGGTACGCCCAATCCACCCCGGAGACGTAGTATCTACCTTCCAGGGCGAGATCGTCCTGCGGGACCGCCTGGGCTATCAGGACGTCGTTGATGGTGTCCACGAACACCGTCACGTAGTAACCGGAGTAGGACCAACTCAACTCGGAGTACGGGGTCTCATCCTGGTACGTGAGCGGCGTCGAGGTACCGTCGTACGACTTGAGGTACTGGGACGAGACCTGGATCGTGTACTGGAGGATCCCGTAGGAACCGGTGAACGTCCCGGGTGGTACCGTGAAGGTTCCGGACGTACCCTGGAGCGTCACCGAGTAGGAGTTACTGGTTCCCACCTGCTCCAGGGTGAGCGTGACCGTCGCACCCTGGAGCGCGTCCGCCGAGGCGTCGATCGTGCCGTCCGCGTACAGGTCGACGGTCATGGTGCTGTCCTGGGAGCCAACGGAGTAGTAGAACAGGAACCCCGTCGATTGGTAGTAAACCTCGTACACGTGACACGTCAGGGTCAGCGATGGCACGTGCACGATGATGGGGTACGTTTGCACCCCGTACGACGTTTGGAACCGCAGGTACACGGTGTCGTCCCCGACCGGTACCTGGATCACGATATCCACGGGGTTACCCGCGTAGAGCACCATCGAAGACACCGGGGTGTACTGGCCCGCGGAGACCTCTATTATCGAGGCGGAGTTGCCGTTGACCTGGGCCGTGAGAGTACCGTCGACAGAGGGTGACACCTGTAGCTCGATCCACCCGGTCACACCGCTGGAAGCGGACACGCCGAGGGAGACCACCGACAGGGTCAGCAGCTTGCCCGTCGGGTACGTGTAGTTGATCGAGAACGTTATCCCGTCGCTACCCGTCGCCGTCACCGTGACACCTATCGAGTTCGCCACCACGGGCGTCGACGTCTGCCACGTGTAGGTACCTACCCACACCCCGTTGGTCTGATCGTACGTCCAGGAGAAGTCGCCGAGGGTCGGCGTGAGGGTCGTGGTCCCTACCACCACCTGCGCCTGGAAGGACGTGAAGTACGACGTGGGGTTCTGCGTCGAGGGTAGGTTGGTGGTCAGCGTCAACGTGATCGAGGAGACCTCCACGGCCTGACCGGATATCTCGGTTTGAGCCTTCATGGACGGTATCAGGTAGACTACGCTCACGGTCTGTGGGTTCAGATCGTAAACGTAACCGTACGAGCACGAAACACGAACGTACACCGTGAGTTGGTCAAGGTTGCTCGGGATGTCAGGGGACGTCGTCAGCGTTATCGTGAGGGGCGTGGTCAGGGGGTTGGTCGCGGGATCCGTCGTGTACACGCACCGCTCCGCCACCACGTTCCCGGCAGAGTCGAGGACCAAAACGCTGACCGAGTTCACGTACGCGTTGACGGACGTGTTGAGCTGCCAACCCACCCTGATCGT